>NZ_JBEZGQ010000670.1:0-4760 GCF_040650095.1 Actinoplanes sp. NPDC048791
CCGAACCGGCCCCAGCGGCCGAACCAGCCCCAGCCGCCGAACCAGCCCCAGCCGCCGAACCGGGCCCAACAGCCGAGCCGGCCTGCGTGACCGGCCGGGCCGGGCTCAGTGCCACCCCGGTCCGCAGCCGGCCGTCCCACCACAACGAGTCCGGCAGCAGCCAGTCCGGGCCCGCCGGGCTCACGACTGTTTCTCGAGCAGGGTGCGCAGCACAGCCAACCCCCGGTGCACCTCGGCGAAGCTCGTGCTCAGCGGGGCCGGCCCGATCCGGATGCCGTCCGGCCGCCGGTAGTCCGGGATGACGCCGTTGTCCCAGAGGCTTTCCAGCAGCTGCTCGAAGCCCGGGCGGCGCAGCGTCACGTGACCGCCGCGCGACGATGGCTCCCGAGGGCTGACCACCTCGACACCCAGCGGCGCCAGCCATTGGTCGGCCAGCTCCAGCGCATAGCCGGTGAGCAGCACGGACTTGGCCCGTACGGCTTCGATGCCGGCCTCGGCCAGCATGTCGAGGTTGGCGTGCAGCGGGACCATGGCCAGGATCGGCGGCGTGCCGCTGAGCAGCGCCCGTACCCCTTCGGCCGGTTCGTGGCCCGGGCCCATCTCGAACGCCGCCCGGTGGCCCATCCAGCCCTGGATCGGCTGCCGCAGCTCGCCCTGCAGCTCGCGGCGCAGGTAGCCGAAGGCGGGCGCGCCCGGGCCGCCGTTGAGGTACTTGTAGGTGCAGCCGACGGCCAGGTCCGCACCCCACTCGTCGAGGCGCACCGGCACCGAGCCGACCGAGTGGCTCAGGTCCCACAGCGTCAGGGTGCCCGCCGCGTGCGCGATCCGGTTGATCTCCGCGGCGTCGGCGAGCCAGCCCGACCGGTACGCGACGTGGCTGAACAGCACCAGCGCGGTGTCCTCGTCGACCACCTCGGCGACCTGGGCCGGCGTGATACCGGTGGCCGGGTCCGTCTCGATCCACACCAGGCTCAGGCCGCGCTCGGCGGCGATGCCCTCCAGCACGTACCGGTCGGTGGGGAAGTTGTCGGTGTCCAGCACGATCTTGCGCCGGCCGGGGCGGGCGTCGACCGCCGCGCGGGACAGCTTGTAGAGCAGCACCGTCGTGGAGTCGGCCACCACGACCTGGCCGGCGGCGGCACCGAGCGCGACCGCGCCGAGCCGGTCGCCGAGCTGCAGCGGCCACTCCAGCCAGCCGTCCGTCCAGCCGCGGATGAGCCGGCCGGCCCACTGCTCGCGGACGAACTCGTCGAGCAGCTGGGCGGTGGCCCGCAGCGGCCGGCCGAGCGAGTTGCCGTCCAGGTACGAGACGACGTCGAAGCCGTCCGGGGTCAGGAAACGCTCGCGCAGGTGGGCCAGCGGGTCGGCGGCGTCGAGGGCCTCGGCCCGGGCCAGCAGGTCGTCGCTCACGCGCCCTCCACGCCGATCTCGGTCCGGACCGCGTACAGCTCCGGGAAGAAGGTCAGATCCAGGGCCTTGCGCAGGAAGTTGACGCCGCTGGAGCCGCCGGTGCCGGCCTTGAAGCCGATCGTGCGTTCCACGGTCTTGAGGTGGCGGAAGCGCCAGAGCTGGAAGTTCTCCTCCAGGTCGACGAACTCCTCGCAGGCCTCGTACGCCTCCCAGTTGGCGTCCGCGTTCTCGTAGATCTTGGTGAAGACCGGGACGAGCTCCTCGTGGTACCGGTATCCCTCGGTCACGTCCCGTTCCAGCAGCGCGACCGGGACGTCGTGGCCATGCCGGGCCAGGTAGCGCAGGAACTCGTCGTAGACGGTCGGCGCCTCCAGCGCGCCCAGCAGCAGCTCCTGCGCCGCCGGGTCGTCGTCGAAGATCGTGAGCATCCGGCGATCCTTGTTGCCGAGCAGGAACTCGACCGCGCGGTACTGGTACGACTGGAAGCCCGACGACGTGCCCAGGAAGCTGCGGAACTCGGCGTACTCCGACGGGGTGAGGGTGGCCAGCACCGACCACTGCTCGGTGAGGCAGCGCTGGATGTGCTTGACCCGGGCCAGGCCCTTGAGCGCGGGCCGCAGGTCGTCGGCGGCGAGCTTGCGCTGCACGGCGCGCAGCTCGTGCAGGATCAGCTTGAGCCAGAGCTCCGACGTCTGGTGCTGCAGGATGAACAGCAGCTCGTCGTGGTGCTCCGGGACGCTGACCGGGTGCTGCGCCGAGAGGACCTGGTCGAGCCGCAGATACCGCCCGTACGACATGTTGACCTTGAAGTCGCGGACGATACCGGCCTCCAGGGGCCGTTGATTCGACGACACGTGCCTGCCCTCCTCAGATGATTCACCTGAAGGAGATCACACCCGTCAGATGTTGGCGAGAGGCCCGTCGGTAAGGATCGGACCCCAGTACACCCACTGACCGTCGTGCCGCACGAAGCGGCTGCGCTCGTGCATCTCCCCAGGCCGGCCCGCGTCGCGGTAGTGGGCCCGGAACTCCACCACGCCCTCGGCGTCGAAGAGCCCGCCGCGGCTGGTGCCCAGCACGTCGAGGCCGGTCCAGCGCAGGCCCGGGTCCGGCTCGACGTCCGCCGGCCGGGTGTCCGGGTGCCAGGACCGCAGCACGTACGCCGCGTCGTCCAGCACGAAGGCGGCGTAGCGCGAGCGCATCAGCCCCTCCGCGGTGGCCGCGGCATGGCCCCGGTGCGCCGGGCCGCAGCACTCACCGTACGGCTGACCGAGCCCGCACGGGCAGGGCTTCGCGTCGTCGAAGCCGGTCAGCGTCGTGGTGCGGCGGGATGCGCGTCGGGCCATGCCCTCATTCTTGCTCACCCGCGGTGTCGAGCGACCGGTAGTAGCGGATCTTCCCGCGGATGTGCTCACGCTGCTCGGCCAGCTCGGCCAGGCGCCGCCCGATCTCACGGTCGTGCTCCTCGAGCAGCTCCACCCGTTCCCGCATGGTGCGTTCGTCGCGGGTCAGGTCGGCGTAGCGGCGCATCTGGGCGATCGGCATGCCGGTGTCGCGCAGGCAGCGCAGGATGCCCAGCCAGGCGATGTCGTCGTCGTCGAAGACCCGCTGCCCGCCGGGGGTACGGGCGATGTCGTCGAGCAGCCCGATCCGTTCGTAGTAGCGCAGGGTGTCGAGGCTGAAACCGGTCTTGTCGGCGATCTCACCCGGCGAGTAGGTCGGCATCCCTCGATTCTGCCCTTGATCTGGAGCGCGCTCCAGGTGGCACCGTGCCGCCATGAGCGAAATCGTCTTGGGGGCCATGCTGTTCGGCACGCGGATCGGCGAGCGTGAGTCCTTCGCCCTGCTGGACCACTTCACCGAGCGCGGCGGGCGGTGGATCGACACCGCGAACAACTACTCCTTCTGGCTGCACGAGAGCGGACTCGGCGGACAGAGCGAACAGGTCGTCGGCCGCTGGCTGGCCGCGCGGCCCGGAATGCGGGACCGGGTACGGATCAGCACCAAGCTCGGCGCGCAGCCCACCGACCCCGCCATCGGCTTCCCGTCGGCCGAGGGCCTGTCCGCACCGGTGATCCGCCGGGCCACCGAGCAGAGCCTGGCCCGGCTGGGCATCGAGCACCTCGACCTGCTCTGGGCGCACATCGAGGACCGGTCGGTGCCGCTGGACGAGACGGTGACCGCGTTCGGTGAGCTGGTGACGCGGGGCGTGGTGGGGCGGCTGGGCGCGTCGAACCACCCGGCGTGGCGGGTCGAGCGGGGCCGGCAGCTGGCCGCCGCGCAGGGTATCGCGGGCTGGACCGCTCTGCAGTTGCGGCACTCGTACCTGCGGCCGCGGCCGGGGGCGGCGTTGCCCGCGTCGGCGCACCGGGTGGTGACCGATGAGGTGCTGGACTTCGTGCGGGACAACGAGGATGTGGTGCTGTGGGCGTACACGGCGTTGCTGAACGGGGGTTACGTGCTGCCCGAGCGGCTCGACGAGGCGTACGAGCACCGTGGCACAACGCGTCGGCTGGCCGAGCTGGATGCCGTCGCCGCCGAGCTCGGTGCCAGCCGCCACCAGGTGGTGCTGTCCTGGCTGCTGGGCGGCAGTCCCGGTGGGTGGCCGATCGTGGGGGCCACCACGGTGGAACGGCTCGACGAGGCGCTGGACGCGTACGAGATCAAGCTGGACGCCGCCCAGCGCGACCGGCTCGACCGGGCCGCCTGAGGCTCAGCGGCCCGGCTGGTCCAGCACGATCGCGCTGATCACCTGCTGGCAGCGGTCCAGCTCCTCGATCAGGCCGCGCATCTCCTCGATCGCCGAGACGGCGTTGCGGGTGTCGCTGCGGATGCCGCCGACCTGCCCGCCGATCTCGCTGGTGGCCACCGCGGTCTCGTTGGCCAGGTCCTTGACCTCGCTGGCGACCACGGCGAAGCCCCGGCCGGCCTCGCCCGCCCGGGCCGCCTCGATGGTGGCGTTCAGGGCGAGCAGGTTGGTCTGCTTGGCGATGGTGGCGATGAGCTCGACGACCTTGCCGATCTCGGTGCTGCTGGCCTCCAGCCGCTGGATCACCTCGACGGCGGTCTGTGCCGCGCGGACCGCCGACCGGGTCGCCGTGGCCATGTCGCTGCTGACGTCGGCCAGCCGATGCGCGGAGCCGGGCGCGGTGCTGTCCGGGTATTCCGCACCGCTCTGCCAGTCCGTCATCGCGTTCCACCCCTCGCCGGCCCTACCTCCAACATCGCACCCCGCGGTTGCCGTTCGCGGCGAATTCCCGCTATCGGGTCGCGTCGGCCCGGCCGCGCGCCGCCAGCCGGGGGTCGGGGTCGTCGGCGAGCCGCCGTGCCGCCCGCGACCGGGTCACCGG
>NZ_JBEZGQ010000671.1:0-4753 GCF_040650095.1 Actinoplanes sp. NPDC048791
GTCGTGGGCGGCGGAGTGGTCGGCGGCGGAGTGGTGGGCGGCGGGGTCGTCGGGGGCGGGGTGGTGGGCGGCGGGGTCGTGGGGGTGCCACCGGTGCACGAGCCGAGGTCGCGCCAGAGGGACGGGGTGGCGGCGGGGTTCCAGCCCGCTCCGGCGTACGCGGTGTGCGTCACCAGGGCCGAATAGAGCTTGCCGGCGTAGGTCACCTGGGTGCCCGCGGTGTAGGTGTTGCCCTCGGCCCACCCCGGTGCGGTACAGACGACCGCGGCGGCGCGCACCGGGGCGGTGGTCACCGCCGCCATGCTGCTCGGCGCGAGGGCCACGGCCGTCGCCATGGTCACGGCCGCGCCGGTTACCAGCGCGATAAGGGTACGACGTCTGCTCATAGCCGCTCCTGACCCATCGATGACCTGCCCGGTCCCCCATATCTTCACGGTGATGAACTTAAATATCAAGGGTTGTTAACAGAAGCGGTGGCCCCCGACGATCTCCATTGACGACACCGTCGTTTTCTGGTTCGCTGCCCCGATCTCGGGAGCAGTTCGCCCGAGTGGGCGACGCCCGTTGGGGTGGTAGTCCAAGATGTAAGGAAACCGTGCTGCGCGGCGCGTGCTAACGCACGCGCCCATGTCGTAAGTTGCACCGCAGAACTCGGGGTGTACCGAGGTACTAGAGTGGAGTAGGTCGCCTTCTCGGGGCAGCTTCCACGACCGCGACCGCTACCATCGCCGGAGGAAGTCTCGTGCCCATACGGGATCCGCGTTTCGACTCGGCGATCGACATCGCGCCGCCGCGGGTCGATGCCGAGCCGTCGGTCAATGCCGACTACCCGTGGGACGTCTTCGACTCCGCCGCCTACTTCGAGCACAACTACAGCTCCCTGCGCAGCGACGACGAGCAGATCATCGACATCGTCGCCGGCTTCTTCCAGAAGAACGAGCAGCGCCGGTTGAGAGCCCAGGCCATCGACGTCGGCGCCGGCGCCAATCTCTATCCGGCGCTCGCGATGCTGCCCTTCGCCGCCGAGCTGACGCTGTGCGAGCGCGGCTTCTCCAACCGGCAGTGGCTCGAGGCCGAGATCCTCACGCCGCACCCGTCCTGGTGGCAGTTCTGGTCGCACATGAACGCCGGGCGCGCGGCCTACCAGCCGATCAAGAACCCGTTCGATCTGCTCGGCCGGCGCGCGCAGGTGACCAAGGGCAACATCTTCAGCCTCCCCGCCGGCAGCTACGACCTCGGCACGATGTTCTTCGTCGCGGAGTCGATCACCAACCGCGAGTCCGAGTTCGTCCGCGCCACCCGCTCGTTCGTCAATTCGCTGAAGCCGCGGGCGCCGTTCGCGGCCGCGTTCATGCGCAACTCCTCCGGCTACCGGGTCGGCAACCGCAGTTTCCCGGCGTGCTCGGTCGACGAGGACGACGTCCGGGCGGCGCTGGCCCCGGTGGTGGCCCCCAATGTCACCATCCAGACAGTGGAAAGCAGGAGCCTGCGCGACGGCTACTGCGGAATGATGGTGGCCACCGGCTTCAAGAAGGCGTAACCAGACCCACGGACGGGTAGGTGACGGCGCACCGATGCAGATCCAGCCACGTCAACAGCTCCTCGACATCTGGCGGGCGATCGCCCGTGTCTCCTATGCGGACGGTGGCTGGCGCTTCGGCGGCCGGGACGGTGCGAATTCCATCAGCGACGCCGAGCAGCTGCTGTGCCTGATGGCGCCCGCGACGGAGATCCCGATCTTCCGGCTGGACAATCCCGACGCGGCCAACCGCGACGTGCTCGACGCGCTGGACGCCCTCGGTGAGGACATCCAGGTGCCGCAGCGGTTGATGGAGGCCCTCACCGCGTACATCAAGCGCTACACCGCACCCGACGGCACGCCGAGCTTCTCCGGCGGCTCGTACTTCCTGCCCGAGTTCGAGGGCGAGGAGATCAAGATCCAGCAGCGCGAGCTCGACGTGGTGGACTCGTTCTCCATCTCCGTGACGCTGATGCTGGCGATCCTCGGCTTCACCCAGGTCTTCCGGCAGATCGTCAGCCGGCCCCAGCTCATCGAGCAGGTGACCGAGCTGGAGGAGCGGGCCAGCCAGCGCCTCACCGCGGCGATGGTGGGCCTGCTGCGCAGCTTCTCCGTCAATGTCTTCCCGGCCGACAAACCCTACGGCCGCGAGCTGATCCGCACGGTCAACCAGGAGCGCCGCCCGACCCTGCAGGTGGTCGAGGAGCTGCGCGAGGCCCTGCGGGAGATCAACGCCCGGCTCCGCGACGACGTCACCATCGGTTCCGGTGCCGCCGAGGGCAGCGAGCTGGACCTGCCCAACCGGCTGTTCGAGTGCGGCTGGAGCTGGGGCCTGGTCAGCGACGCCCCGCAGATCGAGACCACCTCCGACGTCGGCGTGCAGCGGGCCGGCGTGGCCCAGAACGCCCCCTATCTCTACTTCACCACCGTGGCCCTGGACGCCATCCAGGCGCTGTCCTCGGAACGCACCCGGCTGCTCGGCCTGCTGGACGAGGCCCAGCTGAAGCTGGCCCAGGCGTTGCAGCTGCGCTTCGAGCTGACCCGCTCGTACTGGGCGACGGTCGCCACCTTCGGATCCGGCCGGTGGCCACTGGAGGACCTGCCCTGGCGGACCACCGACGGCGTGGAGTTCGACTATTTCAGCCTGCTGGTCAGCGGCATGGTCGTGCAGAACATGGTCGCCGTACGCGCCACCAACGCCGACCTCACCCGGGTCGCGGGCGTGCTGGACGAGCTGGCCAACCGCAGCCGCATCACCCGCCGTTCCTCGGAACGCGAGTCCGCGCTGGACGTGCACCACCCCGGCCTGCGCTTCGTGCTGGAGGGCAGCGAGAGCGTCGGCGGGCCCCGGCTGGCCTGGACGGTCGCCGACATCTCGCCGCTGCTGCTCAAGCGCACGCTCAACCTGGCGAGCCTGCTGTCGGACGGCACGTCCCGCAGCCGGCTGCTCGACCTCTCCGGCGAGCTGTGGAAGCACCTGCAGGAACGGCTCATCGCCGAGGGCTCGCAGCACGGCCTGTGGGACCAGCCGGCCGGCGCCTACCCCCAGCTCAACGTGAAGATGACCGAGGCCTCCTGGTACTACACCAAGCGGGTGGTCGACTGCCTGGTCACCGCGGCCCGGGTGATCAACGAGCCCCCGCTGCGCAGCGAGGTGCTGGCCCAGCTGGCGGCCGAGCTGCTCAACGAGGCCGACCACCTGTACGACCGGGAGCGGCTGAACGGCTCGACCTACAGTGGACAGTCGCTGCGTGAGGAGCTCAAGCAGATCGGCGTGGAGCTGGAACGGGCCCGGACCGTACGCCGCGAGCGTCCGGGGGTGGCCGTCGCGGTGACCCAGGAGGTCCTGCGCCGCCTCGATCACCTGTCCGCGGCCCGCCGGGCCACCATCGGACGCAGCTGACCATGCTCGTCTTCGCCACCTCCGACAAGGGCGGGACCGGGCGTACGGTCACCAGCAGCAACGTGGCCTACCGGCACGCCCTCCAGGGCGGCGACTGCTGTTACCTGGACTTCGACTTCGGCTCCCCGACCTCCGGCGCCATCTTCGACCTGCCCGGCGCGTTCGCCGGCGTGCCGGAGGAGGGCCTGCACAGCTATCTGGTCGACGGCGTCGCCGCGCCCCGGCGGATCGACATCTGGTCCGAGTCCGAACGCGACGTGCTGCGCGGCCGGCCCGCCGGAGCCGGGCGGCTGACGTTGTTCCCGGGTGACCGCGGCAAGGGCGAGTTCCAGGCCCACCCCGGCATCGTGGAGCGCTGCATCGAGCTGCTGGTCCGCGCGGACGAGGAGTTCGACCTGGTCATCGTCGACCTCAGCGCCGGACGGTCGTACGCCACCGAGATCGTGCTCGCCGCGACCGCGGCGCTGCCCGACGTCGAGGCCCGCTGGCTGGTGTACCACCGCTGGACCCGGCAGCACATCATCGCGGCCAGCGGCCTGGTGCACGGCAAGCAGGGCATCCTGGAGTCCGGCGAGCAGCACGGCCACAACCCAGCGGCACTCAAGGACGCGATCCGCTTCGTCCGTACGGCGGTGGTCGACCTGGCCTCCCCCGACCAGGCCGGTCTGCGCCCCGAGCAGCTGGCCTGGCTCGACGTCTGCAACGGGCGCCTGCAGGAGCTGGCCAGCCGGCACAAGGTCGGGCGCACCACGGTCCTGGGTGAGATCCCCCTGGACCCGGTGCTGCAGTGGCAGGAGCAGCTGCTGTCCGACGACGACGTGTGGCTGCACCGCACGGCCAACCAGCGCACCGTCGACGCCTTCGACACGCTGGCCAAGAAGGTCGTGGACGACTCCGCCTGGATCGGGCTGTGACCGCCTACGACGGCGTCTTCATCGAGCAGAGCGCCACGCCGGTGGTGCGCCGGGTCCCGCTCGCGCACCTGTCCATCGAGCTGGGCCACCTCTACATGGACGACTTCACCGCGGGCCGGGCGCGCCTGACGGCCCAGTTCGAGGCGGTCCGCCCGTGGGCCGACGCCGCGCGGGGGGCGTGCGCCGACGAGCTGGGCGAGCGACCGCCCCGGGTGAGCACGTGTTTCCTCATCGACGACTACTTCACCCGCTTCAGCACACCCCGGGCGGTGATCGGCGACCTGGTCGAGGCCGCGCGGGCGGCGGGCGTCGAGATCGACTACGTGGCCCGCGAGTCGGGGTGCGCCACCGCCGACGGCGTCGACGTGGCGACGCTCGTACGCCAGCACCTGGTGGCCGAGCCGCCCGAGGGTGACA
>NZ_JBEZGQ010000672.1:0-4743 GCF_040650095.1 Actinoplanes sp. NPDC048791
CGGGCGCGGGCGCTTGCCGGCGCAGGGCCTCTCTCATCGTCAGCTCGGCCCGGGCCATCGACATCAGGTCACCGGTACGGTCGTAACGCCTGTACCAGGCGGCCCCGAGCTCCGCGAAGGCCGTGGCCGGGGCATCCGCTTCGCCGGCCAGTCCTTCGAGCCGGGCGATCCCCTCGTCGTCACCCCGCGCTCGGCCCGCCGCACGGGGGTTGTGAGCCACCGGGAGGCTCCCCGCCGGTCCGCCCGCCGTGCGGTTCGACCGGCGGGCAGCTCTCCAGCAACGCCCGAGTGTACGCGGCGGCGACCGCAGCTGCGTACCGCCGCCAAGCCAGGGTCATGCGCCGGTCGGCGTAGTCGCTGATGCCCCGCACGACCAGCCAGTGCCGGCCACCGGCGAAGGTCGCCGAGCCGATCCCGGAGCCCTCCATCTCCAGCGCGATGACGGTGTGGTCCCGCGCGAGCTTGTCGCGCAGCGCCGCGTTGCGGACCGACCGGTCGCCGGAGCCGATCCGTCCCAGGTGGACCTTCGGCAGACCGGGGAGGCGATCGGCGGTCACCGGGTGCTCCACCGGCTCGGCGTCTTCGTCATCGGAGGCGTACAGCACGTCGGTGGCCGGGTCCGGGCGCTCGAAGTCCGGTAGCTCCGCGATCAGCCGTTCGAGGTGGGTCACCCAGGGCCGGATCCGCCGGTGCTCCTCGGCGCGCAGCATCTTGGCCCGCGGCCCGAGCAGCGGGGACGGCCGGGGGAAACCCTGCCGCGGGGAGGTGCCGTCCGGCCGGTCGACGACGTGGTCGTACTCGGCGACACCCCAGGTGGACACCACGATGTCGCCCAGCCTGACGTGCCGGTCGGGGAGCTCGGGGCGCGGGATGCCGGCGGCGATGCCGACCATGAGCACCTGGTCGACGGATTCGAAGCTGCGTACCAGATGGGTGGCCCCGGTCGCGGCGGCGTCGGTGGCGGTGCCGCCGAGCAGCGTCAGGACCACCTGGTGCGGGCGTCCGGGCAGGACGCTGGGGATCGACCCGCGGACATAGGTCCCGGAGTCGCCCGCGACCGTCACGACCTCCGCGTCATCGATCATCGTCCGCATCGCGGCGAACTCTTCCTCCATGGCCGTGACCAGCCCGAAGGTCGGCGGGCCGGCCGAGCCACGAGCCGGACCGGTCAGCCGGGCGCGCTCGCGGGCGTTCTCGAGATAGGTGATGTCGTCGTCGAGCCGCTTCTCCACCCACCCCGCGGTCTCGAGGTCGTCGTCGAACAGCACGTCCGCGGGACCGGCACGGTCCAGGGCGGCCAGGGCCTGGGCCATGTTCGACCGGGCGATCTCCACGGTGAGTCGCAGGTCCCGCAGCAACGTCTGCGTGACCGCCAGGGCCCTCTCGTCCCCGGTCAGGACCCCGGCCGCTACGGCCTGGTGCACGCGCAGCTGGTAGCGGTACGCGGCGGCGTCCAGCAGATATCGCAGGAACGGGGTGACCGCCGTGTCGCCTCGGGACCAGGCGAGCAGGCTGAGGTGGGACTCGTCGCGGGGCGGCGCCAGGATCAGCAGCCGCCGTTCGGCCCGGCCCGCGTCGTCGAACGGCGGCAGCTCCCAGACGGAACTTGAGCCCAGCCGGGCCCGGCCGCCGGTCCACAGCTCACCGGGGGCGGACGGCGGCTCCTCGTCGGCACCCGGATACGTGCCGAGGAAGATCCGGACAACTCCGAGCATCAGGTCGGTTCCCCGCGCGGCGATCGCCGACCACTGGGCGTCGGGACCGTCCCAGCCCGGTCCGTCCGCCCCGGCCGACCAGGCGATCGAAAGGATCAGCGCGTCCTGCTCCCGGCGCAGGATCGCCTGCACCAGCCGGTCCGGACGTTGGCGGGCCGCGATCGTCTGCGTGCGGGGCACGAGCGGGCCGTCCACAGGCGGATCTAGCGGCAGCTCGCCGATCGCCGCTGTCGTCCCCGAGCGCTCGACGGCGTCCGCCCACAGAGCCAGGAGCTGCTGATAGGCGGGCTCCGACCACGGTCCGTCCAGCGGAGCGAAGACGTGCACCACCAGTTCCTGCCGCTGTGGTGCCGCGTCGCCGGCCGGCGGTGGCGCCGCGGAGCGCACGGCGACCGGTGGCCCGGGCGGTGGGCCGGCTCCGTCGAGCAGGTGTACGAGCCGCAGCAGCCGCAACCGCAACGACTTGGGCACCGGCCCGACCAGGTTCCCGCTCGGATCGATCGGGACGACCCGCAACGGGCTCAGCGCCTCGAGCTCCGCCGTCGCCGCGCCGAAGTCGTCACCGCCGGCCTCGACCAGAGCGGAGAGCATCTCCTCCAGCGTTTCGCCGACCTCGGCCCACTGCGAACCGGTCAGCGACCACCGGGGCAGGTCGGCCAGGGCCCGCCGGGCATCCTGCCGGTCCACCGGATCGATCGGTGCGGGCTCACGCGGCGGTTCTACCGGTTCCATCGCCCCGCACTGTATCCACGGTGGCCCGTCCGCGACCGTCCTGATTCACCCGTCCGGGCGGCAGACTCCGCGCCCGGCGGCGGTACCGTCCCGGCATGGACGATGGCGACCAGCCGGACGCCGCGGCTCTCCAGCAGCTTGTCGCGGGTCTGCGGCAGGCCGTGCAGCGGTACACCGACACCGGGGATCGCGCTGCGGTGCTGGCCTTTCCGCTGGTCGAGGCGGCCGCGACGCTCGTGCGCCACACCCTGGGTCCGCCGATCGGCGCCGACGAGGCGTCGCAGCGCGAGGTGCTGACCGTCGTCGGAGATCTGTACCTGTGCCGGGCATCGGCCGGATCCGAGGAGGGCGACGGGTACATCGATCCGGTGACCGCCATCGCCTGCGCCGTCCTGTGCGGCCGGGAGCAACGGGTGCTGTCCCTGATCACCGATGACGCGGAGACGGCCGAGGAGTTGCGCTCCCCCGCGGCCTGGGTCGACGTTGCTGTGGACGTACCGGGGCCTCAGCGGTTGTCCGGGACCTTGCTGCTGCGGCTGGCCCTGACCGCACTCCCGGCCGGCGATCGCCGGCGCGCGGTGGTCGCGACGAATCTGGCCGGCGGCCTGCTGCACGCCTACGAGCGGACCGGCGATCTCGACCTGCTCACCGAGGCGGACGTCGTGTGCACGGCGGTGTCACTCGAGGCCGCCTCGGCCGACCTGCTGTCCAACCACGCGCTGGTGCTCGGCTCCCGCTTCGAGGCCACCGGCGAGCTGGACCAGCTGGATCGCGCGATCGCCGTCGCCCGCCGGGCCACCGGGTCCGATGAGGACGGCACCACGTACGCCACCCTCGGCCTGCTCCTGCGCGACCGGGCCGACCGTTGCGGTGACGCCGACGCAGCCCGGGATTCGGCCGGCGCCCACCGGGCCGCCGTCGAACGGGCGGAGCCCGGCACCTCGACGCGGGCGCTGCGGCTGTCCAACCTGGCTTCCGCCCTGCGCACCGGCTACGAACTGACCGGCGAGTCCCGGCTGCTCGACGACGCCATTACCGCCGTCGAGGAGGCGGCCACGCTCACCCCGGCCGGGTCCTCGCTGTTCCCGGCGGTGCAGACCAACCTCGGCGTGATGCTGTTCGCGGATTACGAGCGCTCGGCCGATCCGGGCCGGCTGACGGCGGCGCTGGCGGCGTTCGGCATGGTGGAGGAGGCCGACCCGGCCGGCGAGTTCACCGCTCTGGCACCGAACCTCGCCCTGGCGTTGAAGGCGCAGGGCAGGCTCGGCGACCTGAACAGTCTGCGCCGGGCGGTGTCGCTGTGCGAAACGGTCGTCGCCCGGTTGCCGCCGGGCAGCCCGGATCGGCCCACCGCCGTGTCCAGCCTGCTCGACGCCGTGCTGACCCTGGCCGACCACGGCGAACTCCGGGCGGAGGCGCTGACCGCGGCGCTGCGGCTGGCCGAGGACACCCTCGACCGGACCCCGGACGACCACGCCGACCTTCCCGCCCTGCTGTCCACGGTCAGTGTCGCCCTGCGGACCTCGGCCGAGTGGTCCGGCGCGACGGAAGGGCTGCACCGGGCGGTGGAGACCGCCCGGCAGGCCGTCGACGGCACCGGACCGGCCCATCCCGACCAGCGGGTGTACTGGTCCAATCTCAGTGCGGCGCTGCTCGCCCGGGCCGAGCACACCGGGTCGGCGACCGAACTCGACGAGGCGGTGACAGCCGGCCGCCAGGCGGTACGGGCCGCAACCGAGTGGCCGCACAGCCTCGGCCCGGCCGCCACCAACCTGGGCCTCGCCCTGCTCACCCGGTACCAGCGGTACGCCCGGCCGCAGGACATCACCGACGCCGTCGACGCCGCGCGGACGGCGCTCGCGGTGACTCCGCCCGAGGACATAGCCCGGCCCGGGGTGCTGTCCAACCTGTCGCTGGCGTTGCGGGCCCGGTGCTCGGCCGCGGACGACCTGGGCGATCTCACCGAGGCGGTCGAGCGGGCCCGGCAGGCAGTGCGGCTCACCCCGGACGGCCACCCCGACCGGCCGGGCTACCTGAGCAACCTCGGGCTGGCCCTGGCCGACCTCGCCGACCGCACCGGCGACCGGGAGCTCACGGGTGAAGCCGTGCGGCGGGCCCGCGAGGCACTGGCGTCGGCGCCGCCCGGACATCCCGGGTTGGCCGGGTATCTGTCGAACCTGGGCAACGTGCTGCAGGACCGCTACGTCCGGGCGGGCTCGCTGGCCGACCTGGACGCCGCGATCGAGGCCCAGCGGCGGGCGGTGGAGGCGACCGGTGCCGGGCAGCGCGACCGCAC
>NZ_JBEZGQ010000673.1:0-4739 GCF_040650095.1 Actinoplanes sp. NPDC048791
TCCGCGGCCTCGGCCGCCTCGGCCGTCCGGACGATCTCGGCGGCCAGGGCGGTCTCAGCGGCCAGGGCGACCTGGGCGGTCCCGGTCGCGCCGCTCGCCGGCGCGCTCAGGGCCAGACCGGCCCGGCTGCCGCCCAGGCGCGGCGCGGGGACCTCGACCAGCGGCACGGCCGGACCCGGCGGGGTGTCGACCGTCGTGATGATCGTGACCGGGGACTCGGCGGGCGCCTCGGCCGGGCTCAGCACCGACGGGAGCGCGAAGGCCAGGGCGATCAGCGCCAGGCCGGCCAGGAACTGCAGCAGGCGTCGACCGTCCCAGTAACGGGGCAGCAGGCGCGCGACAGTGGCCACCCTGACAACTTACCGTTCTCAGCCCCTGCGTGCACAGATAGTCGTGAGTGCGTCCTTCGTCCCACTCCGGCGGGTGAGGGACCATGGACGGGTGACGCAGATCGAACAGCTCGCCGAGTGGGTCGGCGACGGCGGCGTGGTCGTGCTCAGCGGGGCCGGCCTGTCCACCGATTCCGGCATCCCGGACTACCGCGGACCCTCCGGCGCGGCCCGCCGCACCACCCCCATGACGTACCAGGCCTTCACCCGGGATCCGGTCGCCCGGCGGCGTTACTGGGCACGCAGCCACCTGGGCTGGCGCACCATCGGCGACGCCCGGCCCAACATCGGGCACCGGGCCGTGGCCCGGCTGCAGGAGCTGGGCCGCCTCGACGGGATCATCACCCAGAACGTGGACGGGCTGCACCAGGCGGGCGGCGCGCACGGCGTGGTCGAGCTGCACGGCAACCTGTCCCGGATCACGTGCCTGGACTGCGGTGAGCTGTCCGACCGGCTGGTCCACTCGGACCGCCTCGACGCGGCCAATCCGGGCTTCGCGGCGGCCGTCAGCGCGGTCAACCCGGACGGCGACGTGGAGATCGACGACGCCGAGCTGGACGGCTTCACGGTGGTCGACTGCGGGTCCTGCGGCGGCATGCTCAAGCCCGACGTCGTGTACTTCGGCGAGACCGTGCCGGCCGAGCGGGTCAGCCGCAGCTTCGAGCTCGTCGCGGGCGCGCGGACCTTGCTGGTGCTCGGATCCTCGCTGACGGTGATGTCCGGGCGGCGGTTCGTGCTGCGCGCCGCCAAGGACGGCATCCGGGTCGCCATCGTCAACCAGGGCGTCACCCGCGGCGAGCCGTACGCAGGCCTGATCGTGGACGCCGCCCTCGGTGCCGTGCTGCCCGACGTGGTCCGCCGGGTGGAGGGTGTCGCCGTACCCGGATGATCTGGGTACGCGGGCTCATCCCGCGCCCCGGACACCGCCCTAGGTTTCGTGCCATGCCCGCAAACAAGCTCCGCGCCCTGTCCGGCCTGCTCGTCCTGGCCGCCGCCTCCGTGTTCACCTGGTGGGCCTGGCTGGGCCGGGACACCACCAAGACGCTCGACCCCGAGACCGGGAACTACTCGGGCCCGTACACCACCGCCCAGGTCGCCGGCGCCGTGCTGACGCTGGCCGCGCTGCTGATCGCCGCTGTGCTGCTGCGGGTGCCGGCTCTGCCGGCCGCCGCCGTGATGACCGTCGCGTTCACCGCGGCGTGGACCGCTCAGGCCGCCGGCGAGGACGAGACGGGGCTCTATCTGGTGGGGACCTTCCTCGTGCTGGCCGGCATGACCGCCGGCACCACGGTGGTCGCTCTGATCACCGCGCGCCTGCGCCGCCCGGCGACCTGATCCCGCCCGTTTCACCCGGTATCGAGGGGCTCGCGAAGCACGTAAACGAGTAAGCCGCAACCTAGTTACCGTCTCGAAACCTAAATAAAGCTACCGACGCGTTGACGTGACCCGGCTCACCGGAGTTAACTTCCCGGAACCGCTCCCGAAACCGGTTCCGAAACTGCGGTGCAACCATCTGGACACAAGTCGGAGGACACGTGCCAATCACCATCGCCGATGTGGCAGCCCGGGCCAAGGTCAGCAAGACCACGGTCTCCCGGGTGCTCAACGGCAAGGGTGAGCTGGACGAGTCGACCGCCGCCCGGGTCCGCAAGGTCATCGAGGAACTGGGCTATGTGCCCAGCTCACGGGCCGTGGGCCTGGCCCGCGGCCGGACCCGGGTGGTCGGCATGCTGGTCCCCTCGCTGACCTGGCCGTGGATCGGCGAGGTGCTGCAGGGCGCCGTGGACGTGCTCGAGACCGAGCGCTACGGCCTGCTGCTGTTCACCTGCAACCGCGGCGAGGAGTCGATGCGTCAGTTCGGCGCCCAGGTCTCCGCCAAGAGCTTCGACGGGCTGCTGGTCATCGAGCCCGAGGGCACCCTCGACTACATCGCCATGCTGCACGCCCGCGGCCTGCCGGTGGTGCTGATCGACGACCGTGACGTGCAGCCCGGCCAGATCCCCAGCGTGGGCACCACCAACCACACCGGCGCCGGCGCCGCCGCCCGGCACCTGCTCGAGATCGGCCGGCGCAAGCCGCTGGTCGTCGCCGGTCCCGCGCGCTTCGGCTGCACGGTGCAGCGGCTCGACGGCTTCGCGAGCGTCTTCGCCGAGGCCGGCCACCCGGTCACGCCGGACCGCGTGCTCCAGGGCGACTTCACGATCGCGCGCGGCTTCGAGCTCGTGCAGGCGGCGCTGGAGTCCGGTGTGGAGTTCGACGCGATCTTCGCCCACAACGACCTCTCGGCCACCGGCGCGATGCAGGCCGTGCTCGACAGCGGCCGGCGCATCCCGCAGGACGTCGCGGTGGTCGGCTTCGACGACATCCCCATGGCGGCCCACACCCAGCCGCCGCTGACCACCGTGCACCAACCGCTGCGCGAGATGGGCGAGGCGGCGGCGCGCACGCTGCTCGCCCACTTCGAGGGCTCACCCCTGCCCAACCGCCCGACCGTCATCCCCGCCACGTTCACCGTCCGGGGCTCCACCGGCGTGAGCCCGGAGCCCGACTCCGCATAAGCCGCACTCCCCCGTCACACCCCCATAGATCCGCAAAACGGCCGGCGTTCCGACGTCCGGCGCACTCGCCCTGCCTCGGGGCACCCCCTCTCACCCGATTCGCACCACCTGAGGAGAAATCAGAGATGCAGCGCAGGAAATTGTTCGCGGTCGCCCTGGCGGGCGTGCTGGCCTCGGGCGGCCTCGCCGCCTGTGGCGATTCCCCCAACGAGGGCAACAAGAAGGCCGGCAGCGGGGCCACGTTCCTGACCGTCGGCATGCCCAACGGCCCGCAGACCGAGAACCACAACCCGTTCCTCACCACGTCGGCGGGCGCCTCGCTCGGCTATCGCTGGATGATCTACGAGCCGCTGCTGATGTGGAACCCGGTGAAGCCGGCCGAGCCGTCCCGCCCGTGGCTGGCCACCGGCGCCGAGTGGACGCCGGACTTCAAGAAGGCGACCATCACGGTCCGCGACAACGCGAAGTGGTCCGACGGCAAGCCGGTCACCGGTGACGACGTCGCCTACACGTTCAACCTGATCAAGAAGAACGAGGCGCTGAACCTGGCCGCCACCCCGTACGGCGACATCAGCGCCAGCGGGAACACCGTGACGGTGACGTTCACCAGCTCGATGTTCGTCTACAAGGACAAGTGGCTGGGCCAGACCCCGATCGTGCCCAAGCACATCTGGGAAGGCATCAAGGACCCCACCACCGACCCGAACAAGACGCCGGTCGGCTCGGGCCCGTACACGCTGAAGTCCTTCACCCCGCAGACCACCACGCTGACCGTGCGCGCCGACGGTTACTGGCAGGACCTGCCGCAGGTCAAGGAGCTGCGCTACACGTCGTACACCGACAACAACGCGCAGACGACCGCGCTGTCCGACGGTTCGAACGAGTGGAGCTTCGTCTTCATCCCGAACTACAAGACGGTCTTCATCGACAAGGACCCGGCGCACTATAAGGTGTGGGCCCCGCCGGTGCTCGGCATCCACGGCCTCTACATCAACACCACCAAGGCGCCGTTCGACAACGTGGCCCTGCGCAAGGCGATGAGCATGGTCGTCAACCGCGAGGACATCTTCAACCAGGCCGAGGCCGGCTACTTCCACCCGCTGGTCACCAGCGTGACCGGTCTGCCGTCGCCGGCCGGTGACGCGTACGTCGCGCCGGAGTACAAGGGCAAGACCCAGGCCGTCGACGTCGAGGGCGCCAAGAAGGTCCTCACCGAGGCCGGCTTCAAGCTCGAGGGCACCACGCTGAAGGACCCGAGCGGCAAGCCGGTGAAGATCACCCTGACCGACCCGAGCGGCTGGTCCGACTACCAGACCTCGCTCGAGATCGTGAAGGACAACTTCGCGCAGATCGGCATCGCGGCCACGGTCGACAAGGCCAACCAGGACGCCTGGTTCCGCAACGTGGAAGAGGGCAAGTTCGACGCCACCTTCCGCTGGACCAACGGTGGCGCGACGCCGTACGACATCTACCAGACCATCATGGACGGCAAGCTGCTGAAGAAGATCGGCACTGCCTCCCCGGGTGGCAACTTCGGCCGCTTCAACAGCCCCGAGGCGACCGCGGCGCTGGCCGCGTACGCCAACGCCGCCGACGACGCCGCCCGCACCACCGCGCTCAACACGATCCAGAAGATCTTCGTGGAGCAGGTGCCGATGATCCCCGTCGGCGCGGACAACATCGGCATGGCCTACAGCACCAAGAACTGGGTCGGCTGGCCCGACGACACCAACCCCTACAGCGCCGGCCAGCCCACGCAGGCCAACGCCCTGGACGTCGTCCTGCACCTCAA
>NZ_JBEZGQ010000674.1:0-4726 GCF_040650095.1 Actinoplanes sp. NPDC048791
CCCGCCCTTGCGCCCGCGAAGCCCGCCGCAGGGCCGGCGACGGCGTCCGGGCATCCAACCCAGAATCAAGATCCAAAAATGCTCCGGTACGGGCACACGCGCCGGCCGCGAAAGCAGCGGAAACGAGGCCCGTGGTGTGCAACCGGCCGCGCAGGAACCCGCCGACGTCCCGGACCTCCCGCACCCGCCCCGCAGCGACCGCGGTCTCCAACCCGCCGGAGTGCGCATGCCCGCCGGACGGCAACCGCCCGTCGGCCAGCACCAGCAACGTCGCGAGGCTCATCCCGGGCACCGCGCCGCGCGCTCGGAGCGTGCACGCACCTGGCCTGATTGGCCGCGCGCCGGGCCGGATCCGTTGTCCGCCGCTGCCGGCGTGCGACCGGGCATCAGAACAGGAAGTAGCGCTGGGCCATCGGGAGCTCGGTCACCGGGTCCGGCTCGATGACCTCGCCGTCGATGCGGACGGTGAAGGTGTCCGGCTCGACCTCGATGCGGGGCAGGGCGTCGTTGTGGGGCAGGTCCGCCTTGCCCACCGAGCGGGTGTCCGTCACCGGCACCAGCGCCCGCTTGACGCCGATGCGGTCGCCCAGCAGGGCGTCCAGGGCGGCCGGCGCCACGAAGGCCACCGAGGTCACCGACGGGACCACGCCGTAGGCGCCGAACATCGGGCGGGGGAGCATCGGCTGGGGGGTGGGGATCGAGGCGTTCGCGTCGCCCATCTGGGCCGAGGCGATCATGCCGCCCTTGATCACCAGGGCCGGGCGGACGCCGAAGAACGCCGGGTCCCACAGGACCAGGTCGGCCAGTTTGCCCGGTTCGACCGAGCCGACCTGCTCGGCCATGCCGTGGGCCAGCGCGGGGCAGATCGTGTACTTGGCCACGTACCGTTTCGCCCTGAGATTGTCCGCCGGGCCGTCGCCCGGCAGGGCGCCGCGGCGCGCCTTCATCACGTGGGCGGTCTGCCAGGTACGCATGATGACCTCGCCGACGCGGCCCATCGCCTGCGAGTCGGAGCCGATCATCGAGATCGCGCCCAGGTCGTGCAGGAAGTCCTCGGCGGCCATCGTGGACGGGCGGATCCGGCTCTCCGCGAACGCCAGGTCCTCGGGCACCGAGGAGTTCAGGTGGTGGCAGACCATCAGCATGTCGAGGTGCTCGCTGAGGGTGTTGCGGGTGTACGGCCGCGTCGGGTTGGTCGACGACGGCAGCACGTTGGGGTGCGAGGCGACCGTGATGATGTCCGGCGCGTGCCCGCCGCCGGCCCCTTCCGTGTGGTACGCGTGGATCGACCGTCCGCCGATCGCCCGCAGGGTCTCCTCGACGAAGCCGGCCTCGTTCAGGGTGTCGGTGTGGATGGCGACCTGCACCCCGGACGCGTCGGCGACCCGCAGCGCGGCGTCGATGACCGCGGGTGTGGTGCCCCAGTCCTCGTGCAGTTTGAAGCCGCCGGCCCCGCCGCGCAGCTGCTCCCACATCGACTCGCTCGACATGGTGTTGCCCTTGCCGAGCAGCAGCACGTTGATCGGCCAGTGGTCCAGGGACTCCAGCATCCGGGCCAGGTGCCAGGCGTTCGGGGTGACCGTGGTGGCCTTGGTGCCCTCGGCCGGCCCGGTGCCGCCGCCGATGATCGTGGTGATGCCGCTGGCCAGCGCGGTGTCCAGGATGGTGGGGCTGATCAGGTGGACGTGGCTGTCGATGGCGCCGGCGGTGAGGATCTTGCCGTTGCCGGCGATGATCTCGGTGCCGGGGCCGATCACCAGGTCCGGGTGGACGCCGTCCATGGTGTCGGGGTTGCCGGCCTTGCCGAGCGCCACGATCCGGCCGTCGCGGATGCCGATGTCGGCCTTGACGATGCCCCAGTGGTCGAGCACCACCGCGCCGGTGATCACGGTGTCCGGGCTGCCCTCGGCGCGGGTGGCGCGGGACTGGCCCATGGACTCACGGATCACCTTGCCGCCGCCGAAGACGACCTCGTCGCCCGGCTGCGGCCCGGCGCTGCGGTCCTCCTCGATCTCGATCAGCAGGTTGGTGTCGGCGAGCCGGATGCGGTCGCCGGCGGTGGGTCCGTACAGGGCGGCATAGCGGCCGCGGTCGAGTGTGGTCACGCCGTGGCCTCGCTGTGCTCCCGTTGGCTGCGCCGTCCCTGACGGCCTGGCTCGGCGGTTCGTGTCACGCTGGGCCGTCCCTGACGGCCTGGCTCGGCGGTTGGTTTCACCGGGGGCTCCCGTTCGACGGCTGGTCTTCTCCGGTGTCCTCGTCCAGCGAGCCGGCGGGCTCGATGTCGTCGGGGTCGGCGGGTGGCGGCTCGGGGGCCTTGTCCAGCGGGCCGCCGGCCAGGCCGCGCAGGCCGGGGACGATCCGGTGGCCGGTGAACGGGATCAGCTCGATGTCGCGCGGCATGCCCGGCTCGAACCGCACCGAGGTGCCGGCGGGCACGGCGAGGCGGTGCCCCCAGGCGGCCTCGCGGTCGAAGTCGAGGGCCGTGTTGGACTCGGCGAAGTGGTAGTGCGAGCCCACCTGCACGGGCCGGTCGCCGGTGTTGCGCACGGTCAGCGCGAGCACCGGCCGCCCGGCGTTGATCGTGATGTCACCGTCCCCGGCGATGATCTCCCCCGGCACGATCATGACCACGCCTCGCTTCGCTCGTTGCCGTCATGCCGCACCCAGGGGCTGAGCCGCCTGCGCTCGCTCCGCTCGCTCACGAGATCGGCCCGTGCACGGTGACGAGCTTGGTGCCGTCCGGGAACGTCGCCTCGACCTGCACCTCGGCCAGCATCTCGGGCACGCCGTCCATCACGTCCTCGCGGGTCAGCACCCGCCGGCCGGCGTCCATGAGCTCGGCGACCGTACGCCCGTCACGCGCGCCCTCCAGCAGGAAGGCCGTGATGATCGCGGTCGCCTCGGGGTGGTTCAGGCGCAGACCGCGCTCCCGCCGGCGCCGGGCGACGTCCGCCGCGACGTGGATGAGCAGGCGTTCCTGCTCGTGCTGGCTGAGGAACAAAAGGAACCTCCCCTGAACGTCCAGCGATGCTTGCAGCTCGACGTTTCCGACGTGTTACCCCGTACCGCAGGCGTGATCATCCTGATGAGACCACGCCTGCGGGGAGAACGCCCGGGGGAAACGCCGGTCAGCTGAGGCCGCGGGGGATGCGCCAGAAGGCGTACCCGGCCAGCAGCAGCGCGAGCAGCAGGTAGATCCCGAACTCCAGCCACTGGAAGGTCCAGTACCGGTCGGCCGGCTGGTAGGTCAGCACGCTGTGCAGGTTCAGCGCCTCCAGGCAGGCCTTGTCCTTCTCGAAGTCGCCGGTGAAGCACACTTCGGTCACGGCCTTGCCGGGCTGCGCCCCGGTGCTGTCGACCAGCACCGCTTCGTTGGTCAGCATCCAGGCGCCTGGCACGTCGTAGCCCTCCACCGACACCTGTCCGGTCGGATTCGTCCAGATGCCGTGGGACGCCACCGCGGTGAACCGCACGTTGTCGGTGATCGGCTCGGCCAGGTGCGGGCGGACAACGGTGGGCATCAGGATCTGGATCGCTGTGAACGCGGCCAGCGTGACGGCCATCGCGATGACGGTTCGCTTGGTGAGCAGCCCGATGGTGATCCCGGCGACGACGGCGAACACGGCGTAGCCCAGCGGGGCCAGGTTGCGGGTGGGGAAGAACAGCGGATCGAAGCGGTCGTTGAGCGCCCGGTCGTACGGGCTGGCGGCCCAGGTGAAGAGCAGGCTGAGGACGCCGGTGAGGACCAGCGCGGCCAGCGTCACGAACGACAGCTTGACCGCCAGCCACCGGGTCCGGGTGATGCTCTGGTTCCAGACCAGCCGGTGCGTGCCCGTCTCCAGCTCGCGGGCGATCAGCGGGGCGCCCCAGAAGGCTCCGATGACGGCCGGGATCAGGATGATGAGGAAGCCGGTGAGCAGCAGGACGGAGAAGTACTTGTCCTTGAGCAGCTGCGTGCCCGAGTCCACCGAGCAGCCCGGGCAGCCGACGTTGGTGTCGTAGGCGCTGCGCAGCTGCAGGCCGAGGATCACGAGGTAGATCGCGAGGGCGCCGAGCGCGACCAGGGCCACCAGGGCCTGGCCGCGGAACTGTCGCCAGGTCAGCCAGATCATCGGTGGGCCTCCAGGGTCTGCGGGGTGAAACCACCGACGGCACCGAGGGCGGCCCGGGTGAGGTAGGCGAGGATCATGTCCTCCAGGCCGATGCGTTCGGCCTCGACGGGGATCCCGGGCACCGCGCCGAGAGTGTCGTGCACGATCAGGGTGCTCTGCCGGTCGGTGTGCTCGGCCTGGATCACCTCGACGCCCGGTGGCAGCTCGTCGAGGTCGCCGCGGGCCGCGACCAGGCGGTAGTGGGCGGCGAGCAGTTCGTCGACGTCGCCGGCGAGCTGCACCCGGGCGCCGGTCAGCACGATCATGTGGTCGCAGACCCGTTCCAGGTCACTGAGCAGGTGCGACGACAGGATGACGCCGACCTCGAGCTCGGCGACGAACTCCATCAGGCTCTGCAGGAACGCGCGCCGGGCCAGCGGGTCCAGCGACGCCACCGGCTCGTCGAAGATCAGCAGCTCGGGCCGCTTGGCGGCGGCGATGGTCAGGGCCAGCTGGGCCCGCTGGCCGCCGGAGAGGCGGCCGGCCTTCTGGGCCGGATCGAGGGCCACCAGGGCGACGCGCGCCGCCGCCAGCGCGTCGTCCCCGCCCGGGTTCAGCCGCCGGGCCCGCCGCAC
>NZ_JBEZGQ010000675.1:0-4724 GCF_040650095.1 Actinoplanes sp. NPDC048791
CGCAGATCGCCGCCCACGCGTTGCCCTGGGCGGTCCGGACGTTCTCGTCGCCCACCACCCGGCGCTCGACCTCGGCCGCGAGCTCGGCGGCCGCCGCGACGACGGCCCGGGAGACGGCGACGAAACCAACCTCTGCAGTAGCCATGGTCAACCTCACGAGACTCGTGCCGGGGGCCGGCGTTGCTGGCCGCCGACCAGTCTGCCCGAGTCCGATGATGCCGGAGTCGTATTTCCGATCGGTGACACCACCGTCACCGGCAGGGGGGATCAACCGATCATCCAGGGGGTCGCAGGTAGTCGCCTGAGGCCGGCGAGGAGGATGTGACGGATGAAACAGCGCGCCACCCGGGTGCGCATTATGCCGCAGCCCATCTCGTGAGGCGCGCCATACCCCGGGGGGCTGGACATGTCGGCGGCCACCTAGCATCGGGCCGAGGACACCCGGAGAGGGGAGTCATTAGGTGACATCCGATCAGGCGGCGGGCAGTGGCGGACCCGCGGAGCGTGGTGCGGGACCGCAGAACGTGCTCGAGGAGATCCTGGCCGGGGTCCGCGAAGACGTCGCGGCCCGCCAGCAGCAGCTCTCGCTGGAGCAGGTGCGTGACCTCGCCGCGGCAGCACCGCCGGCGATCGACGCGTACGCGGCCCTGCGCAAGCCCGGCGTGGCGGTGATCGCGGAGGTCAAGCGGTCGTCGCCGTCCAAGGGCGCACTGGCCGACATCCCGGACCCGGCCGAGCTGGCCGGCGAGTACGCGGCCGGCGGCGCGCGCTGCATCAGCGTGCTCACCGAGGGCCGCTGGTTCGGCGGCTCGCTGGAGGACCTGGCCGCGGTGCGGGCCGCGGTCGGCGTGCCGGTGCTGCGCAAGGACTTCGTCGTGTCGAGCTACCAGGTGCACGAGGCCCGGGCCCACGGCGCCGACCTCGTCCTGCTCATCGTGGCCGCGCTGGAGCAGAACGTGCTCACCGGCCTGCTCGAGCGCATCGAGTCGCTGGGCATGACGGCCCTCGTGGAGGTGCACAACGAGGAGGAGGCCGACCGGGCCCTGGACGCCGGCGCCCAGGTCATCGGCGTCAACGCCCGCGACCTGCGCACCCTGGAGGTGGACCGGTCCGTCTTCGAGCGGATCGCGCCCGGCCTGCCCAACAACGTGGTCAAGATCGCCGAGTCCGGCGTGCGCGGCCCGCACGACCTGATCCGGTACGCGTCGGCCGGCGCGGACGCGGTGCTGGTCGGCGAGGGCCTGGTGACCAAGAAGAGCCCCCGCGACGCGGTCGCCGAGCTGGTCAACGCGGGCAACCACCCGGCCACGCCCCGGCCGGTGCGATGAGCGCCCCGGCCCTGCCGGACCTCGCCGGGCACTTCGGCCGCTACGGCGGCCGGTTCGTGCCCGAGGCGCTGGTCCGGGCGCTCGACGAGCTCGACGCGGCGTACCGGGCGGCCAAGGTCGACCCGGTCTTCCAGGCGCGGTTCACCGGCCTGCTGCGCGACTACGCGGGCACGCCCTCGCTGCTCTACCGGGCCGAGCGGTTCTCCGCCGCGATCGGCGCGGAGGTGCTGCTCAAGCGCGAGGACCTGAACCACACCGGCGCCCACAAGGTGCGCAACGTGCTGGGCCAGGCCCTGCTGGCCAAGCAGATGGGCAAGCCGCGGGTCATCGCCGAGACCGGGGCCGGCCAGCACGGCGTCGCCAGCGCCACCGCGGCCGCACTGCTCGACCTCGAGTGCGTGGTCTACATGGGCGAGACCGACACCGAGCGCCAGGCGCTGAACGTGGCCCGGATGCGCATGCTCGGCGCCACCGTCGTGCCGGTGACCAACGGCTCCCGCACCCTCAAGGACGCGCTCAACGAGGCCCTGCGCGACTGGGTCTCCAGCGTCGACACGACCCACTACCTGCTGGGCACGGCCGCCGGCCCGCACCCGTTCCCGGAGATCGTGCGCGACTTCGTCGGCGGCATCGGCATCGAGGCCCGGGCCCAGTGCCTGGACCAGCTGGGCCGGCTGCCCGACGCGGTCGCGGCCTGCGTGGGCGGCGGCTCCAACGCGATCGGCATCTTCCACGCCTTCGTCGGTGACGAGGACGTGCGCCTGTACGGCTTCGAGGCCGGCGGCGACGGGGTGCAGACCGGCCGGCACGCCGCGTCGATCACCGGCGGCTCGGCCGGGGTGCTGCACGGCGCCCGCACGTACGTGCTGCAGGACGAGGACGGCCAGACGGTCGAGTCGCACTCGATCTCGGCCGGCCTGGACTACCCGGGCGTCGGCCCGGAGCACGCCTGGCTGCACGACACCGGCCGCGCCCGCTACGAGCCGGTCACCGACGCCGAGGCGATGGCCGCGTTCCAGCTGCTCTGCCGCACCGAGGGCATCATCCCGGCCATCGAGAGCGCGCACGCGCTGGCCGGTGCGCAGCGGATCGTGCCGGCGCTGACCGAGGAGCTCGGCCGCACCCCGACGATCGTGATCAACCTGTCCGGGCGCGGGGACAAGGACGTGCACACCGCGGGCGCCTACTTCGGCATCCTCGACGAGGTCGAGACGATCGTCCCGGGGGAGAACTCGTGAGCATCGCCGACACCTTCGGCAAGGCCAGGGCCGAGGGGCGCGCGGTGCTCGTCGGCTGCATGCCGGCCGGCTTCCCGAGCGTCGACGAGAGCATCGCCTCGATGGTCGCCATGGCGGAGTCCGGCTGCGACGTCATCGAGGTCGAGCTGCCGTACAGCGACCCGGTGATGGACGGGCCGGTGATCCAGAGGGCCAGCGACATCGCGCTGGCCGGCGGCGTGCGCACCCGCGACACGCTGCGGATCATCGAGGCGGTCGCGAACGCCGGGGCCACCGTCGTGCTGATGACGTACTGGAACCCGGTCGAGCGTTACGGCGTGGACGCGTTCGCCCGCGACCTCGCCGCGGCCGGCGCCACCGGCATGATCACCCCGGACCTGATCCCGGACGAGGCCGGCGAGTGGATCGCCGCCGCCGACCGGTACGCGATCGACCGCACGTTCCTGGTCTCGCCCTCGTCGACCGACGAGCGCCTGGCCATGACCGTCGCCCAGTGCCGCGGCTTCGTCTACGCGACCGCGCTGATGGGCGTCACCGGCGCGCGCACCGCGGTCTCGTCGCAGGCCCCCGAGCTCGTCGCCCGGATCCGCGCGGCCGACCCGGAGATGCCCGTCGGCGTCGGTCTGGGCGTCGGCACGGGAGCGCAGGCGGCCGAGGTGGCCGCTTTCGCCGACGGCGTGATCGTCGGCAGCGCGCTGATCCGGTGCGTGCTCGACGCCCCCGACCGCGGCACCGGCCTGGACCGGCTGCGCGCGCTCAGCGCGGAGCTGGCGGAAGGCGTACGGGTCAGCAAGGCCTCTTGATGATTCTGTCAGGGCCGGGCGGTAGGGTGCGCGCGTGAACCTCGCCGCTATCCCCAGCCCCACGACGTCGGTCTGGCACGTGCTCGGCCTGCCGATCCGGGCGTACGCACTCTGCATCGTCGCGGGCATCGTGGTCGCCGTCCTGGTCATGGAGTGGCGGCTGCGCCGTCGCGGCGTCGCGCCGTGGGCGTCGCTCGACATGGCCGTGTGGGCGGTGCCGTTCGGCATCATCGGCGCGCGGATCTACCACGTCATCACGTCGCCGGGCGACTACTTCGGCGCCGGCGGCGACCCGATCCGGGTCTTCCAGATCTGGGAGGGCGGCCTCGGCATCTGGGGCGCGGTCGCCGGTGGCGCGCTCGGCGCCTGGTTCGCCGCCCGCCAGCTCGGCCTGCCGCTGAGCGTCTTCGCCGACGCGCTGGCCCCGGCGCTGCCGCTGGCCCAGGGGATCGGCCGCCTCGGCAACTGGTTCAACAACGAGCTGTACGGCAGCGTCACCACCCTGCCGTGGGGCCTGCGGGTGCACGACATGGACCGGGCCAACCCGGGTCACGCCACCGTCATCGACGGCAAGGCCGTGACCCTGCCCGACCTCTACCACCCCGCCTTCCTCTACGAGCTCGTCTGGGACTTCGGCGTGGCCGGCCTGGTCTTCTGGCTGGACCGCCGCTTCAAGTTCGGCCGTGGCCGGGCGTTCGCGATCTACGTGATGGCGTACACGGCGGGCCGCTTCTGGATCGAGATGCTGCGCGTCGACGAGGCCAACCACATCTTCGGCATCCGGCTCAACGTGGTCACGTCCGTCGTGGTGTTCCTCGGCGCGCTGATCTACTTCCTGATGGTCAAGGGCCCCCGCGAGTACGTGGTGCCGATCGACGCGCCCGACTCGGCCCCGGAGCCCGGCGCCGACAGCGACGTCTCCCAGGTCGACGTCGGTGGGGCGCCGGCCACGACCAAGCCGCCGTCGGCATATCAGGTGGTCAGCGAGGAGCGCTTCCACGCGTACGAGCGAACGGGCGTCCTGCCGCCCGCCGCCGACGCCCCTGATGCACCGACCGGGCCCGACACCGCTGAGCCCAGCCCCACCGAGCCCGCGGAGCCCGACAGCAAGTCGTCGGCCTCCGCATCCGCCGACGAACACTGACGGCCAGGCCCCGGCGGAAGGCGGCGGCGTGCGCACGGCCGTGGTGGTGGGAGCGGGCATCGCCGGGCTGGCCGCCGCCGGAGCACTGGCCCGCGACGGCTGGCAGGTCACCCTGCTGGAGTCCGGCGAACGCATCGCGGCCTCCCCGACGGCGTTGGTGCTGTGGCCCAACGGCCGCCGCGCCCTGCAAGCCCTCGACCCCGACGGCGGC
>NZ_JBEZGQ010000676.1:0-4711 GCF_040650095.1 Actinoplanes sp. NPDC048791
TGGTCACCGCGCACGTCCACCAGGCCCGCCCGGCCGATCCCGCCGCGGTCCGCCGCTGCGGCGCCCACCGCTGCCTGCGGCTGGTGGTCCAGGCCGCCGACGGGCCGTTCATCGACCTCGACGACATCATCATCGACCTCTCCGGGCGCACGGTCGCCCGGCTGAAGTGACGGGGACAGCGCACAGATGAAGATCAAGCGGACCATGGGCGCGGCCGCGGCGGCCGCCCTGCTCGCGACCGCCGGCATCACCGGTACGGGGGCCGGCCCGGCCGCCGCCCAGGCCCCGGCACCCCAGCAGTGCGCGGCGTCCACCACGGTCAAGGAGACGCTGCCGAACGGCACCACCTGGCAGCTCTGCTGGCGGATGCACGCCAAGAGCGGCCTCGTGCTGGAGAACGTCTCGATCGCGTCCACCCGTCATCCGCAGCCGGTGCGGATCCTCAAGTCGCTGACCCTGGCCCAGCTCAACGTCCCGTACGACTCCGGCGAGACCGAGTACAACGACATCACCGAGTTCGGCTTCGGCGGCGAGTACCTGCAGACGCTGGCCGGTGACGACTGCAAGGGCGGTTCGGCGCGGGTCGGCTCCGACGGTGGTGCCGAGCCGCAGCGGCGCAAGGTGCTGTGCGTGGGTGCGGAGGCTTCCGGGCTCGCGTACCACCTGGCCAACGACGAGACGCCGGGCCAGCCGTACGCGAAGCAGGGCCACGACCTGGTTCTGCGGGCTCTGAGCCGGGTCGGCTGGTACGAGTACGTCACCGAGTACCGCCTGCACGACGACGGCCAGATCTCCGCCCGCCTCGGCGCCACCGGTGACCTGTCGCCGATCGACTTCACCACCCCCGACAAGGGCTGGCCGATCGGCAAAGGCAAGCAGGCGTACGCGACCAACCACTACCACAGCGCGTTCTGGCGGGTGGACTTCGACATCGCCGGCGGCGGTAAGGAGCAGGTCGAGCAGTACGACTCCAAGGTGACCGGCCCGGGCACCGTGTCCGCCAAGATCGCCACCGTGCACAAGACCATCGCCAAGGAGGGCAGCTTCACCAAGGTCAACCGCCGCTGGTGGCGGGTGGTCAGCCCCGGCGCGAAGAACGCCGACGGGCACAACCGCTCGTACGAGCTGGTCACCGGCGCGAACGACGTCTACGAGGCGCATCCGGAGACGGTCCCGGACGTGACGTTCACCCAGTTCCACGCCTGCGAGCGGTACGCGACCGGCAACGCCGACCCGCAGTGCCCCGGCCGGCGGGGCATCGTGGACTACGCGCTGCGCCCCGAGACGCTCGCGGATCCGATCATGTGGGTGCGGGTCGGCTTCCACCACGTACCGCGCGACGAGGACCAGAGCCCGATGCCGTTGCACTGGCAGGGTTTCGACCTCGTCCCGCGCGACTTCACCGAGATCAACCGGCTCGCCCCGCCCGCCCTCAGCGGCGTCAACGGCCAGAACTGACGGGACCGCGCCGGCCCCGGGTGATGCCCGGGGCCGGCCGTCCGATGAGGAGACTGATGCGCGTCCGCAGCCTTGTTCTGGTCCTCGTCCTGGCCGTCGCCGGGTGCGGGCCCCGATCCACGCCCGTGGCGGCACCGTCGGCGTCCGTCGCCGCGCCGAACGGCGTCGACCTGCTCTTCGCCCAGATGATGGTCGTGCACCACGCCCAGGCGGTGCAGCTCAGCCGCATCGTCTCCGCCGAGCCCGGGGTGAGCGAGCGGGTCCGGAACGTGGCCGGCTTCATCGCCCACGACCAGCAACGCGAGATCGACGAGACGAACGCCTGGCTGGTGGCCTGGGGACGGCCGGCGGTGGACCCGGCCGATCCGGTGGTGCGGCAGCTGCACGGCGGCAGGGACGCCGCGGCGCACGGCATGCTCAGCGACGCCCAGCTCGATCAGGTACGCGACGCGGCGCCGACCGAGGCGTCCCGGCTCTTCCTCCAGCAGATGATCGCCCATCACACCGGTGCGATCACCATGGCGCGCTCGGCGCTGGAGGACGGCGGCAACGCCTACATCCGTACGCTGGCCACCCACATCATCAATGAGCAGACCGCCGAGAACGACGCCATGCGGGCCCTGCTCGTTACGCCGCCTCCAGGCTGAGCTCGCGGGGCCGCACCAGCATGGTGTGCATGTCGTCCGGGGTGAGCGGCCGGCTGAAGTAGTAGCCCTGGATCGCCGGGCAGTCGGCCGTGCGCAGCGCGTCCCAGTCCGCGATGTCCTCCACGCCCTCGGCGACCACGGACATGCCCAGCGACCGGGCCAGCCACAGCACGGCCGAGATGATCGACGCCTTGCGCGGGTCGCCGGCCAGTCCGGCGACGAACGAGCGGTCCAGCTTGACGATGTCCGCGGGCACGGACTGCAGCCAGGTCAGCGAGCTGTAGCCGGTGCCGAAGTCGTCCAGGGCGATCCGTACGCCCAGCGCCTTGAGAGCGTGCAACCGGTCCTGCAGGTCCACGGAGTTGGACAGCAGGGCCGTCTCGGTGATCTCCAGGACCAGCCGCGACGGGTCGTCCAGGCCGCTCGCCGCGAGCAGGCCGGCCAGCATCGGCACGAAGCCGGGCTCGGACAGCTGCCGCGGGCTCACGTTGACCGACACGTAGCCCAGCTCGTCGCGCCACCGCTGCAGGTGGCGCAGGGCCTGGGCCAGCACGTGCTCGCCGAGCGGGACGACCAGGCCGGTCTCCTCGGCGGCGGAGATGAAATGCCCGGGCGCGAGCAGCTCGCCCTCCATGGTCCACATCCGCACCAGGGCCTCGGCGCCGACGATCAGGCCGGTGGCGGGCGACACGATGGGCTGGAACCACACCGGCAGGGTCGCCTCGCGCCGGCCGTCCAGGGCCTGCCGCAGCCGGGACTCGGCGGTGATGCGCTGCTGCACGGCGACCCGCATGTCGTCGTTGAAGAGTTCGAGGCGGTTGCCGCCGGCGCGCTTGGCCGCGTACATCGCGGTGTCGGCGGCGAGGACGGCCTGCTCGGCCTGGCGCGGCCCGTGGGCGACGGCCAGGCCGATGCTGAGCGCGATCTGCAGCTGGGCACCGGCGACCGGGAGCGGCTCGGCCAGTGCGGCCAGCACGGCCTGACCCACGCGTACGCCGGTCTCCTGCGGACCGGGTAGCGCGACCACGAACTCGTCACCGCCGAGCCGGGCCACCAGGGAACCGGCCGGCACGGTCCGGGTCACCCGGTCGGCCAGGGCGCGTAGTACATCGTCGCCGGCGGAGTGCCCGGACCCGTCGTTGATCGTCTTGAAGCGGTCCACGTCGAGGTAGAGCACCGAGGCGGGGGCGGCGTCGGCGCTCAGCATGGCGAACAGGTCGACCTCGAAGGCGGCCCGGGACAGCAGCCCGGTCAGTGAGTCCTGGCGTACCTGGCGGCGCAGCGCGGCCTCGTGCTCCTGCTGCCGGGTGACGTCCATGCAGTGCACGAAGATCAGCCGCAGCTTGCCGTTGCGGTCGCGCAGCCCGTTGCTGTGCACCTCCACGTGCATGATCGACCCGTCGTCGTGCCGCCGGTACGCCGTCGTGAAGGTCACGGGATCCGTCGCCTGCGTCAGCGCCTCGAAGACCCCGGCCTCGGCGGGATCCACCGCGGTCATCGGCAGGTCCGCCACCCCGAAGCCCGCGGGCAGCTCCGCCGGCAACCCCAGCCAGGACCGGTACGCCGAGTTGGTGCGCAGCAACCGCCCGTCGGGCGCGAGCATCGCCATCGGTACGGGCGTCTCGTCGAACGCGACGCTGAGCTGCGCCCGGCTCTCGGCCAGGTTGTCCTCGGCGCGCCGCTCCTCGGCCTCGGTCAGCCTCCAGGCGACCACCTGGAACGTGGCCGCCAGCAGCACCGCGAGCCCGTGCAGCAGCGCCCAGGTGAACGGGTGCAACTCGGCGCTGCGGTGGTCGTACGTGTGCTCGCTGACGAGCGTGCCGAAGACGGCGTGGTGCAGGGTGGTGCTGACCAGGAAGGCGCCGAACGGCGCCCAGTCGCGGTACAACGCCAGCGCGGCCACGGCGACGAAGAAGCTGAAGTGCGACTCGGTGAGCCCGTCGGACATGGCGACGAAACCGGCGCAGGCGATGGTGAAGCCGGCCGCGACCGCGATCGAGGGCAACCGGCGCACCGGCAGCAGCACCGCGCCGACGACGCACGGCAGGACCAGCAGCACGGTCACCAGCCAGTCCGCGTCCAGCCCGCCCCGCGCAGCGCCGAACACGGTCAGGCCGGGCACGGTCGAGGCGAGCAGCATGGTCAGCAGCCGGTGGCGACGAGCCCAGTCCTCGTCGCGCAAGCCGCCGCCGGTCGGCAGCCAACCGCGCATAGTCGAACTCCTGTCTCGTCAACCGTCTGGATCCTGATCGGCGGCCCGCGGGCGGGCATGAGTGATCGGCCGGCGCCGGCGGCGTATTCCGGTGGACGCGGGGGTCATCATGATCGGGTGGGAGTCACCCTCTCGGGCGGTATCAGGCCGAAACCGGGTCACCGCGTGCTCGCGGCCGGCCCGGTCGGCGATGCTGCCCGGCTCGCACCCGGCACGCCGGTCGCGGTGGGTCCCGCTACGAGCGCCGAAGTGGCGGCCGAGGTCCTGGCCCGGCTGGGGGAGCTGGTCGCCGCGGGAGGTGCGGTCGCGGCCGGCGCGGACGTCGACCTGGGGGCCGGACACCGGTCGGCGCGGATCGACGGTGGCGCCGGGGACCGCCGGGACGCGGTGCTGG
>NZ_JBEZGQ010000677.1:0-1836 GCF_040650095.1 Actinoplanes sp. NPDC048791
GGCGGGGCGGCGGGATGGCGCAAGAAACGTGAAGGTTTTGGGGGTGGGGGGTTGGTAGCGTTCGGGTGTGTTGGTGCGGACGCGGGAGTTGCTTCGGCTTCTTGCTGTTGTCAATTCGCGGTTGGGTGAGGACGTTTCGTTGCCGGCGCTGGCGGAGCGGGCGCATCGGTCGCGTTTTGACTTGCATCGTCGGCTTCGGCGGTTGACGGGTCAGACGCCGAAGGCCTACACGACGCGGGTCCGGCTGGCTCGCGCCGCTGGTGATCTGGTGGCCGGCGATCGTCGGGTGTCGGCGATCGCGTTCGAGTACGGGTTCGGCAGTCATGAGGTCTTCACCCGGACTTTCACCCGCCACCTGGGCCGGAGCCCGCGGAGCTACCGGGCCCGTGGTTTGCATGTGGGCGGCCGGCACATCGCCGTTGTGCATGCGTCGGCGGTGAGTTCGGCGGCGCCCTGTATCAGTCTTTATCGCATCAGCATCCTCGAGAGGAAAACCGCTGTGCCGCTTGAAATCTCGGTTCGTGACCTGCCTGCCGTCCACGCCCTGGTGATACGTCGTCGGGTCACGCGTGATGAGATCGCGGCCGCGCTCGGCGAGAGTCTGCCGAAGGTTTTCGACTATGCCCAGCGGCATGGGCTGGCGATCGCCGGGCCGCCGTTCGCTCGCTATCCGGAAGTGGGGATGGGTTCGCTCGTGATCGAGGGTGGCATAACGATTGCCGCGCCCTCGTCAGCGGCGCTCGACGACGGGATCGAGGCGCTTGTCATTCCAGCGGGCCGGGCGGTGGTGACCGTTCATCGTGGGTCTTACGACAGCCTTTCGGAGTCCTACGAGCAGATCGAGAAGTGGATGCGTGAGCAGGGACTGTCCGCGGCCGGAGCGCCCTGGGAGACGTATCTGACCGATCCGGGCGAACGTCCCGATCCGGCGACGTGGGAGACGGAGATCGTCCAGCCTGTTCGGTGACCGCCCGCGGCCGGGCGGCCGAGCCCTGAGTGGGCGGATCCGGGTCGCCGGTGGGCCTGCCATGATCACGCGATGGGTTACGACCTGCACATCACCCGGGCGTTCCAGGCGTACGAGAGTGAGCGCTTCCCGATTCTCGGCGCCGAGGTGGACGAGCTGGTGCGCGACGGGCCGGATCTGGCGATCCCGGCGGACGCCCCGCGACGGCCGGACTTCTGTTACCTGCTGTGGACGGCTGACCCTTCCGACCGGGGGCACTACCTGTTGTTCCAGCGTGGCCGGCTCAGCATCAAGCATCCGGAACCGGCGTTCCTGCGTCGCATGATCGAGTGGGCGGCGCGGCTGGACGCGTGGGTCATCGGGGACGATGCCGAGGTCTGCGAGTGGGACGGTGAGCGGGTCGTGGCGCGGCAACGCGGTCCGGGGGCGTTTGCCGGGCGGCGGCGGTTCATCACCCGGGGCACGTGGTTGGGTGGCTTGAACAGCCAGGCCCCGATCCGGGCCGATGAGTGGGCGGCCGTGGTCGCCGCGCAACCGGATTTCAGCATGGCCACGAGCGTGGAGGCGATTCTGCCGTCCGGGACCCGGATGATTCCGTGTCCGGCCGTTGCCTGTTGGAACGGGCATCCTTCCGGTCGGGTCGTTCCGTTCTTCTTCGACGAGGACGTCATCGAGGTGCGGGACGCCGACCCGCTGACCGAGCGGCGCATGGTGGAACTGGCGGTTGCTCTGGGGGCCACGGCGGTCGACGACGATGACCAGCCCGTGTGAGTGGTGTTGACTCGGCGGCATGGATCGCCGACTCAGCAGCATCGCGCATACCCATCATCCGATCGCGGCACCGATTTTCGGGGTCAATGTCAACCGGC
>NZ_JBEZGQ010000677.1:1846-4708 GCF_040650095.1 Actinoplanes sp. NPDC048791
GGCCCTGGCCCACTACCCGGACGGTCACGCGGACGGCGTCGACATCGACCCGCACGCCCTGGAACGCGCCGCCACCGCCGCAGCCGACCGTGGCCTCGCCGACCGCCTGACCCTGCACGAGCGCGACGCCCGCACCTATGTGCCCGACGGCGACTACGACCTGGTGCTGTGCGTCGGGTCGACCCACGCCTTCGGGGGCTTCACCGAGACGCTCGAGCTGGCCGGGCGGCACGTGCACCCCGACGGCGTGCTGCTGGTGGGCGAGGGGTTCTGGGAGGTGCCACCGCCGCCCGGGACGCCGGCCGCGCTCGGGGTCAAAGCCGAGGACTACACCGACCTGGCCGGCCTGGTCGACACCGCTGAGCAGGCGGGCTGGGCGCCCGTGTACGCCCACATCAGCGACACCGCCGAGTGGGACGACTACGAGTGGTCGTGGACCGGCTCGCTCACCGAGTGGGCGCTCGACAACCCCGGCCACCCCGACGCGGCGGCCGCCCTCGCCCTGGCCCGGGAGCACCGCGAGCAGTGGCTGCGCGGCTACCGCAAGATCCTCGGCTTCGCCACCCTGGTGCTACGCCGCCACCACAAGCCCTGACCAGAAGGCGCCACCAGAAGCCGTGACTGAAAGGCGCCGCTAGAAGTCGAGGAGCTCGACGCGTAACTGCGCGGTGTCGCCCTCGTCGAGGCCCTCGGCCTTGCGGACGGCCCGCTTGACCGGCAGCACGTACGCGTCGCGTTTGCTGTCCGGAAAGATCGACGTGGTCCACACGCTGCCGCCGATCGTGACCCGGACCCGCACCGACCCGAAGCCGCGCGCCTGCCCGGCGGACAGCTCGCGGATCTCCTCGGAGGCCTCGACGGGCAGGCTGACGAAGGTCCAGCTGTCGAGCCGGCGGGCATCCCAGTTCCACAGCTCGGCCGCGAAGTCGACTTCCACGCCCCGGAGCATCGCACGAGGGTCCGACAGAACCGCCGAGGTTGCCTTTCCGCACGTCTTCACCGAGCATCGACGGCATGCCCAAGATATCGAGCGTTGTAGATGTTACCGTTCGCCGGCTCCTGCTCGCCGTGGTGGTGCTGGCCTCGCTGCTCGTCGCCAGTCCGGCCGCCGCGGCCCCGGCCCCGTGGACCGGCGCCTGGGCGACCAGCCCGCAGCGGGAGAGCGGCCCGGTGTTCGCCGAGCAGACGCTGCGCATGCTGGTGCATCCGACCCTCGGCGGCTCGGCGGTGCGGATCCGGCTGAGCAACGAGTACGGCGACGAGGACGTCACCTTCGGCGCGGTGAGCGTGGCCCGGGCGGTGGCCTCCGGCGCGCCGGACCTGGTCAGCGGCACCGGCCGGCCAGTCACCTTCCGGGGCCGTGGCTCGGTCACCGTACGGACCGGCACGCACGTCTTCAGCGATCCGATCCCCCTCGGCGTCGCGTACGGCCAGGACCTCGCGGTCGACCTCTATGTGACCGCAGGCGGCGACGCGGCCGGGATCACCGGGCACGACGCCGCTCAGGGCACGCAGTTCGTGGCGGCCGGCAACCAGGCCGGCGGCCCGGGCGCGTCGTTCACCGGCACCGTGAACTCGTGGTTCTGGCTGAACGGGGTCGACGTGCGGGCGGCCCGCGCGGTGCCCGGCAGCATCGTGGCGCTCGGCGACTCGATCACCGACGGCGCGTACACGACCTGGAACGGCAACGACCGCTGGACCGACGTCCTCGCCGCCCGGCTGCAGGCGCTCCCGCCCCGCCGGCAGTTCGGGGTGCTCAACGAGGGGATCGGCGGCAACCAGATCCTGACCGACCGCACGGACTGCTGCGGCGCGGGCACCAGCGTCTCGGCGCTGAAGCGGGAACGGCAGGACGTCCGGCTGCAGACGCGCGCCCGTTACCTGATCCTCGCCGAGGGCATCAACGACATCGGCTACCAGGCGGACGCGGCGAGCCTGATCGCCGGGATGACAACCATCGCCGGCCGGGCCCACCGGGCCGGGATCAAGGTCATCGGGGCGACGATCACCCCGTACGGGTGTGAGTCCGGCTGTTTCGGCCCCGAGCAGGAGGCCACCCGCCAGCAGGTCAACGCGTGGGTCCGGACCAGCGCCGTGTTCGACGGGGTGGCCGACTTCGACGCCGCGATCCGTGATCCGCAGGAGCCGGGCCGGGTGCTGCCGGCGTACCAGGCCGACCCGCTGCACCCGAACATCGCCGGGCAGCGGGCCATGGCCGAGGCGATCGACCTGGGCCTGTTGCGCTGATCCGGTACGGGATCAGCGGATCCTGGCGCCGTACACGTGGTCGACCGTCATGGTCATCAGGACCCGGCGGTCGGCCACCATGACGGACCGGTACTCGGCCCAGTCCGGATGCTCGCCGGCCGCGCGGCGGTAGTAGTCCACCAGGGCCTCCACCTCCGGGCCCTCGGGGTCGGACCCCGGGCCGACGAGGGTGGCCACGCCCTCGGCGGTCGCCCAGGCCCAGCCGTCCGCGCGGGTGACCTCCAGCGTGGCGCGCGGGTCGCGGCGCAGGTTCACGGTCTTGGCCCGGCCCTCGGTCATCGAGACGTGGATCAGGCCCGTCCCCGGATCGTAGAACGGTGTCACCGGGGACAGCTGCGGGCGGCCGTCGGCCTTGATCGTCGCGAGGATGCCGAGCCGGCTCTCGGCGAGCAGCGCGTGAGGGTCGAACGGCGCGGATCCGGAGGGAGAAGTCATGACAGAATAATGCACCCGCGGGCCTGGCCTGAGGCTGCGTTAAGGTCGGCGGATGACGTACGACGTCGCCCGCGTCCGGGCCACCTACCCCGCACTGGCCGAAGGCTTCGCCCACCTGGACGGGGCGGCCGGCACGCAGGCCGCCGGGCCGGTCGTGGA
>NZ_JBEZGQ010000678.1:0-4693 GCF_040650095.1 Actinoplanes sp. NPDC048791
GCGGGACAGCGCCGCGCGCTTTGAGGTCGAGCCGACCACCGTGACGCCGTGCTCGCGCAGGGCCCGCCACAGCTCCAGCTCCGTCGTGACGTCCAGCGCGGACGACACGTCGTCGGCGATCAGCAGCTCCGTGCGCGGCGCCAGGGCCCGGGCCAGCGCCAGCCGTTGCAGCTGGCCGCCGGAGAGCCGGGTGCCCTTGTGGCCGATCAGCAGCTGCAGGCCGCCGCCGGCCGCCGCCAGGTCGTGCTCCAGCTGCGCGGTGCTCACCGCGTCGGCGGCGTCCACCTCGTGGCCGAGCTGGATGTTGTCCGCGACCGTGCCGGACAGCACCCGGGGCAGCTGGGCCACGTAACCGACCTGGTTGGGCCGCAGGAACACCTCCGGCTCGTCCACCGGCCGGCCGTTCCAGGTCAGCGACCCGGTGTGGTGCACGATCCCGGCCAGGGCCCGCAACAGCGACGACTTGCCGGCGCCGACCGGGCCGACGACCAGCACCAGCTGGCCGCGCTCGACGACCAGGTCGATGTCCTGGGCGCCGACCGTGCCGTTCTCGTGCACCGCGCTGAAGCCGGACAGCTCCAAGGTGCGCAACGGGTTGCGCGGCGGAGCCGGCGGCGCGTCCGCGGTCCCTTGGGCGATGTCCACGCCCGGCACCTCCGACGAATACTCCGACACCCCGGCCATCGCCACCGTGCGGCGCGTCCACACCCGGGCCGACGGGAAGTGCGACACCAGCGAGGCCGTGGTCCACGCGAACCACCGGGCCGCGCCCAGCGTCGCCACTGCGATCAGCGTCGCCGCCGCCGACAGGTTGCCGGCCAGGTACATCGCCCAGGCGGCGATCGGCAGCAGGCCGCTGACGACCGACGGCGTGGAACGGGCCCACACCTGGATCGAGATCTCCCGGCGCTGCCGGTCGCTGCGGGACGCGTCCAGCCCGGCCAGGTGCTCCAGCACCGAGCTGGTCGCGCCGGCCAGCTTCACCGTGCGCGCCGCCGACTGTGAGGACACCAGCGCGGTCGCGAACGCCGCGCGGGCCGCCACCGTGTGCCGGGCCGCGCGTTCCAGCCGGGGCCCGAACAGCGTCGCGGCCAGGCCCGAGATCACCATCGTGCCGATGAAGAACGCGGCCGGCACGAACGACCGGGAGGCCGCCGTCATCGCCACGATCATGACCAGGCTGACGCTGGTGTCGATCAGGTTGTCGGCCAGCATGACGACGCGTTCGGTGTCGCCGCCCTGGGCCACGACCTCGGCCGGGGTGTACTTGCTGACCCGGCGGGGGCCGATCTGGCCGTGCACCAGCCGCATGCTGATCCGCAGCATCTGCCGGACCCACCACTCGGGGAACCAGGCGCCGGTGTAGTACAGCGCCGGGATCGCCACGATCAGCCCGGCGGTGATGCCGATTGCCGGCCACATCGGATCGCCGACGTTGTCGACGACCTGCGACCACAGCAGCGGCAGGATCGCGCCGTCCAGGCCGAGCAGCACCAGGACGAGGAACAGCGAGATCGCGGCGAGACCGTACCGCGGGTCGTTGGTGGTCAGCCGGGCGATCTCGCGCATGGTGCGCGCGCGGGGGGCCGGCGGCAGCGGCGGCGGATCGGCCAGCGGCAGCGTGTTGCCCAGCTCGGTGCGCAGCGGCTCCTCCGGCTCCCGTTCGAGCAGGGCCACCCCGCCGGACGTACGCGCGGGCGCCGTGACGTTGGAGCTCGCGAGCAGCTCGGCGAAGCGCTGCGAGGCGAGCAGCGGCCCGGCCTCCAGCACCTGGCCGTCGGCGAGCACCACGACCTCGTCGCAGCGCCGCACCGAGGACAGCCGGTGCGCGACGATGACGCCGATCCGGCCCTCGAGCAGCCGGTCGGTGGCGCGCTGGACCCAGGCCTCGGTGACCGGGTCCATCCGGGCGGTGGCCTCGTCCAGGATCACCACGTGCGGGTCCCGGACCAGGATCCGGGCGAACGCGACCAGCTGCTCCTGCCCGGCGGAGAGCACGTAGCCGCCCTCGCCGAGCCGGGTGTCGATGCCGTCGGGCAGCGCGTCGGCCCACGAGGTCAGGCCCAGCTCCTCCAGCGCGGCGCCGGCCCGCGGCAGCAGCTCCGGGTCGAACAGCGCGATGTTCTCGGCCAGGGTGCCGGCCAGGATCTCGGTGCGCTGCGGGACGATCGCCGTCCACCGGCGCAGCCCCTCGACGTCCAGGTCGACGATGTCGGTGCCACCGAGGAAGACGGTGCCGCGGGGCACGTCGACGGCCCGGGTGAGCACCTTGGCCAGCGTCGACTTGCCCGAGCCGGTGCGCCCGATCAGCGCGTAGGACCGGCCGCGGGCGAAGGACAGGTTGATGCCGCGCAGCGCCGGCGGGCGCCCGGAATCGGCCTCGCCGTAGCGGAAGGTCAGATCCCGGACGTGCAGGTCGCCGTCGACCGGCGGCAGCCCGGCGGTCGGCTCCTGGGGTACGGCGCGCAGCGACTGCACGCGGCTCCAGGCACCGAGCGCGTTCTGCAGCTCCGGCACCATCCGGGTGACGTGCTCCAGCGTGCCGCCGAAGCCGAGCGCGAGCAGCCACACCGCGGTGAGCCGGGCCCCGTCGACATGCCCGGCGGTCAGGGCCCAGGCGCCGACGAGCACGAGGGCCGCGATCAGCACCCGGGTGATCGCCCCGGCGCTGAGCGTCACCCGCGACGACGTGGTCCACACCTTGCGGCCGCGGATCAGCACCTCACGGGCGCGCTGGGCGTAGAGCCGACGGACGTACGGGGCGGCCAGGCTGGTGCGGACGTCGTCCTGGCCGTGGACGGACTCCTCCATCACGGCGGCCAGGTCGGACCAGGCCTCCTCCTCGCGCACCCGCAGCGGCGAGATGCGCTGGACCGGTTTGGTCAGCACGGCCACCAGCAGGATCGAGACGAGCAGCATGCCGATCCCGGCGGGCCACCAGGCGAAGAAGGCGGTGACGATGGAGAGCACCGCCACGGCGAGGGACTGGGCCAGCCGGACGCCGCTGCCGCGCAGCTCGGAGCCGACCTGGTAGACATCGCTGTCGATGCGGTCGAGCAGCTCGCCGACCGGGGTGTTCTCCAGGGCCGGCAGCTCCTGGCCGAAGGCGACCCGGCACAGGCCGCGGCGCACGGTGGCCGCCCAGTCGGCGGTCAGCCCGGCGACGACCAGGCCGACGATGACGTCGCTGAGCACGGACACCACCAGGGCGATGGCGAGCAGCGTGAACAGCGGCACGGACCGGTTGACCAGGACTGCACCGGCGAGGCCGAGGGCGCCGGCCTGCCCGGCCGCGCCCAGCACGATGAGGACCGCCACGAACCCGGTGCGCCGGGGCGACGTCGCCCATAAGTCGCGGAGCAGGCGCATCGAAAGTCCTCACGGATAGGGGAAGGCGGTGACTCCATCCTGCGGTGCGCGCGGGTGCGGACTCAACGCAATTACGAGGCCGCGGGCTATCACGTGCGTCACCATGGCGGGGATGTCGAGAATCCGGTATCGGCTTCTACACCTGGGTGACGGCGCCCGCCGGAGGCGCCCCGGCACTGGGAGCAGACGATGACACGGACCGCCGGACCGCTCGACACCGAGTTCACAGCCGTGCTGGAGAAGAGCGGCGCGGACAACGGCTGGACGTACGTGATCATGCCGGGCTCGGCGGAGCTCTTCGGCACCCGCGGCCTGGTCAAGGTCCGCGGCACGGTCGACGGTGAGCCGTTCACCAGCTCGTTCATGGCGCTGGGCGACGGCCGGCACAAGCTGCCGGTGAAGACGGCCTTGCGCCGCCGCATCGGCAAGGAGGAGGGTGCCAGCGTGACCGTGCACCTGCTGGAGCGCCTGAACTGACCGCCGGGCTCAGGCCGCGTGCAGGGTGAGCAGCGTGATCTCGCTCGGCGCGAAGATGCGGAACGGCGGCCCCCAGAAACCGGTGCCACGCGAGGTGTAGAGCTGGGTGCGCTCGCCGTGCCGGCTCAGGCCCTGCAGCACCGGCTGGTCCAGCCGGACCAGGTAGTGGAAGGGCCACATCTGCCCGCCGTGGGTGTGGCCGGACAGCTGCAGGTCGACGCCGTGCGCCACCGCGCCGGTGATCTGCTGCGGCTGGTGGGCCAGCAGCAGCACCGGCAGATCCGGGTCGGCGCCGGCCAGGGCGGCCTCGTGGTCCATGTGGTGGCCGGGCACACCCGAGCCCGCGGCCGTACGGTCGTCGACCCCGGCCACGACCAGGCTGTCGCCGTTGCGGGTCACCACGACGTGCCGGTTGTGCAGCGCCTCCCAGCCCAGCGAGGCCATGTGCTCGACCCAGCGCTGGGCGCCGCTGAAGTACTCGTGGTTGCCGGTCACGTAGACCCGGGCCAGCCGGGCGCGGACATCGCCGAGCGGGGCCGCCTGCTCGCGGCGCTGGGCCACCTCACCGTCCGCGATGTCGCCGGTGTGCGCGACCACGTCGGGCTCCAGCGAGTTGACGACGTCGACGACACCACGCGACCAGCGGGCCCGGTCGATCGGGCCGTAGTGGGTGTCGGTCAGCAGCACGACCTTCAGGCCGTCGAGCCCCTTACCGAGCCGGGGGATGCGCACGTCGATGCGGCGGACCCGGGAGACGCGCATCGCTTCGGCGTACCCCCAGAGGAGCAGGACCGTCGCGACCACCGCGACCGACGCCGTGACGATCCGGGACCGGGCCGGGTCGGCG
>NZ_JBEZGQ010000679.1:0-4678 GCF_040650095.1 Actinoplanes sp. NPDC048791
GGGGTCGCCGACGTGCCGCCGGTGCCGTGGCTGCCGGTGGAGGCCTTCGGCCGGGCGGTGGACTCCCTGATCGGCGCGGCCAACGGCGGCCCGGCTCCGGCGCTGGACCTGGCCTTCGGCGCCGAGGTGGTGGCGATCCTGGCCGCGGCCGGTGAGTCGATCACCACCGGCCGCACCATCACCCTTCAGGCGGGCTAGCGGCAGCGCCAGAGCAGCGGATGGTTCTCGACGTCGGGCCCGCTGGAGTAGCCGGCCACCACCAGGCCGTCGTCACTGATGCTCTCGACGATGTACTGCTGGTCGCCCTTGAGCTTCGAGTACGCCGGGAGCTTCGTGTTGCGGGTGCCGACGGTGATCACCGGCCGGTCGGCCTCGCCCACTATCCAGCCGTTCGCCGCCACCCGCGCCGGCATCCCCGCGCCGTCCACGAGCCTCTCGTAGCGATTGCTCGCGATGCTGTAGCGGAAGAAGGCGAACGATCGGGTGTCCTTGGTGTCGATCACGGCGCGGCCCACCACCCAGCCGTCGCGGATCGCGGCCGGCCAGAACATGGTCGCCTTGCGGCCGTCGACCTCGGGCAACGGCATACGGCGGGTGGTGCCGTCGGCCAGCCACAGGTAGCCGGTGCCCTCCTTGCCCGTCGGCGTGATGGTGCCGAGCACGTTGCCGGCCTCGTCGATGTCTCCGGCCTCGCCGGCCTCGGCACCGTCCGGCAACGGCAGCCGCTGCGGCTTCGCGGTCGTGGACGCCCAGCGCGCCGGGACGCCCTGGTACAGCGGGCCGAGCGAGCCGACCACCACCCCGGCGTCGTTGATCGCCGACGCCGTGCCCTCGCCGCCGGCCAGGGGCTTGACCTTGCCGTCGCGGTACGCGTACGGCCGGATCTCCGGGTCGAAACCGGAACCGACCGCCTGGCCGCGCGAGTTGATGTCGTTGAAGCTGTCGTCGGAACCGCCGACCCGGAGCTGGCTGACGATCTTGCCGTCCCGCCACACCACGAGGGGACGACCCTGCCCGCCGCCCGGTGGATACAGCCGGCCGACGTGCCAGCGCCCGCTCGCGTCACCCCCGGTGACCAGTGCTTTCTGGATGCCGGCGGTGGGCAGCCGGCTGACCGTGCAGTCCTTGGGCCCGGCCGGCGGGGCGGCGACCGCGATCGACGGGGACGGGGTGACAGCCGGGCGCGGCGGTGGTGGCGTGGGCCGGCCCAGGGCGGAGAAGGCCAGCGTGCCCCCGGCCGCGGTGGTCGCGGTGACGGCCACGACCGCCATTCCGCTGGTCCACCACCGGGTGCGGCGGCGGCGCCGGCCCTCGGCCATCGCGCCGGCCACGTCGATGCGGGACGGGGCGGCCGGATCGCCGGCGAGCGGGCTCAACAGGGCCACCGCGTCGCGGTCGGCGCTGTCCGGATGCTGGTTCATCGTGTGCCCCCGAGGGAGTGGATGCGGTCGCCGAGGATCCGGCGCAGGGCCGTGAGTCCGTGGGCTGTCTGACTTTTCACGGTGCCCTCGCTGCAGCTCAGCACCCGGGCGACATCGGCTATCGACTGATCGCAGAGAAAGCGCAGCACCAGCACGGCCTGCTGCCGCGGCGGCACCTGGGACAGCGCCGCCCGCAGCACGGTGCGTTCCTCGACGCCGTGGCCGTGATGCGCCGGCGCGGGCCGGTCGGGTGGGACGCCGAGGCGCACCTTCCACCAGCCCCGGCGTTTCTCGTCGAGGAAGATGCGGACCAGCATCGTGTGCACGTACGCGTCGATGTTCTCCACACCGCTGATCCGCGACCACCGCACATACAGCTTGGTGATGGTCTCCTGCACCAGATCGTCGGCATGGTGCTCGTCGCCGCAGAGCAGGTACGCGGTACGCCGCAGACCTGTCGTCCGCCCGTGCACGTACGCCAGGTACTCCGCGTCCGATCCGTTGGTCATCCCTGCTCCCGCCGTCGTCCCTGTAGTAAACGGTGACGTCGGACGATCGGTTGTATGCCGCCGCGGCCGCTCTGTGGTGCGATGACCCATCCGCGTAGCCGTCCGTGCCGAATGGCAGTTGATACGGCATGAGCGATGGAGAGGCTGACTTCATGACTGAGCGCGGCGCCGCCCGCCGGCCTGACCATCTGTCGGCCGTGCCCGATGCTCCGGCCGGCCCCACCTCCGACGTCGGCGACCTGGTCCGCGCCGTGGCCCGCGGCGACGAGCCGGCGTTCGCCCGCCTCTACGATCTGGTCTCGCCCCGGGTCTACGGCCTGATCAGGCGCGTGTTGCGCGATCCGGCCCAGGCCGAGGAGGTGGCCCAGGAGGTGCTGGTCGAGGTGTGGCGTACGGCGGCCCGCTTCGACGCCGCCCGCGGTACGGCGACCTCCTGGATCTTCACCATCGCGCATCGCCGCGCGGTGGACCGGGTGCGCTCCGAGCAGGCCTCGTCCGACCGCACCATGAAGGTCGGCATCGCCTCGGTGGAGACCCCGTACGACGAGGTCGTCGACGAGGTGGCCGGGCGGCTGGAACGCCAGCAGGTGCGGCACTGCCTGGACGATCTCACCGAGCTCCAGCGTCAGGCGGTGACGCTCGCTTACTACCAGGGCCACTCGTACCGCGAGGTGGCCGAGCTTTTGCAGACCCCATTGCCCACGGTCAAGACCCGGATGCGTGACGGCCTGATCCGCCTGCGCGACTGCCTGGGTGTGGAGGTGACCGCATGACCACGACGGACATTCACGCCCTGGTCGGCGCCTACGCGCTGGACGCGGTGGACGACCTGGAGCGGGCCGCTTTCGAGCGGCACATCCTGGCCTGCGAGGGGTGCCGCGGCGAGGTCGACGAGCTGCGCGAGACCGCGTCACGGCTGGCCGACAGCACCTGGTCGGTCCCGCCGCCGAAGCTGCGCACGGACGTGCTCGCCGCGATCGGCCGGACCCGTCAGCTGCCGCCGGGGGACTCGGCCCTGCCCGAGCCGGACGCGCGGGCGGCGGTGTCGCGCTGGCGCCGGTACACGGCGGGCGCGGCCGCGGCGTGCATCCTGGCCACCGGGGCGGGTGCGGCCACGTGGGCCGTGCAGGAGCAGCGGGTACGCGCCAAGAACACCGCCGTCGCCGCCGCTGAGCTGCGGGAGGCCCGTACCCAGGCCATCCTGGCCGCCCCCGACCTGGTGGTCCGCACCGCGCCGATGATCGGCGGAGGCCGCGTCACCGTGGCCTCGTCCGCTCAGCAGGCGGCCAGCGTCGTCTCGATGCGGGCCGATCGGGCACCGTCGGCGGACCGGGCTTTCCAGCTCTGGACGATCCGCGATGTGTCCGCTCCGGCCCCGGTCCAGGCCGGGCTGCTGCCGCCCGGGGAAGCCTCGGCGGCCCAGATCGTGGAAGGCGTGCCCGGGAACGAGGTCTTTGCTGTCTCGGAGGAGCCCGCCGGCGGCTCGCCGCAGCCCACCCAAGTGGTGGCGCAGGTTCTGCTGACGTAGACCCATCCGGGCCGCATACCGCTCCGAATCGTCTGTAGAGGAAAGAAAACGACGAAACGGAGATACTGATGGTCACCGACATCCGGCGCGCGGCGGTCCAGGGGGTACGCGACAACAGCGGCCCCGTGACCTTCGCCTTCGGATTGGTGCTGGTGGGCATCGGTATCGCCGGTTTTCTCGCCGTAGGCCGGGGTGAACTGCCCGGGCTGTTCGCGGTCACGATGCCGTTCAGCGTCCTGCACCTCGGGCTGGGCACCGCCCTGGTGTCCACCGCGATCCTCGGCCCGCGTCCGGCGCGGGTCACCGCCACCTGGGCCGGTTTCACGTTGCTCGCCCTGGGTCTCGCCGGCCTGGCCGGTGTCACCCGGGTCGCGCCGAACGGTGCCGATATCGCCCTCTGTCTCGTTCTCGGTATAGCGCTGACGGCCGTCGGCCGCCGCTGATCATCAAGCACCGCCCCGTAAAAAGGCGCCCCTGTGCGCATCTGTTCGAGCAGTTCGTCACGAATATTCCGTGACATCCATTTTCCGAAAGGGATCCCACCATGCGCGCCACCAAGCTCACTGCCATCGCCGCCGCCCTCGTCTTCTCCGCCTCCCTGGCCGCCTGTGGCGAGGACGACGCGAGCGGCGAGAGCACCGCGGCGGCTCCGGCCGCCACCACGGCGTCGGCTGCTCCCTCCATGGCCGGCACGGACACCATGGCGACCTTCGGGGCCGGCTGTGCCGCCGTGCCGACCGAGGCGTCCGACCCGGGCAGCTTCGACGCCATGGCCAAGGTGCCGGTCGCGACCGCCGCCTCCGGCAACCCGCTGCTGTCCACACTGGTCACCGCGGTCAAGGAGGCCGGGCTGGTCGACACGCTGAACACCGCACCCGCGCTGACCGTCTTCGCGCCGACCAACGACGCGTTCGCCAAGATCCCGGCGGCCGACCTCAAGGCCGTGCTGGCCGACAAGAAGACCCTGACCAGCATCCTCACCTACCACGTGGTCGAGGGGAAGCTCACCCCGGCGCAGCTGGCCGGCACCCACAAGACCATCCAGGGTGACGAGGTCACGGTCGAGGGCAGCGGCAGCGACTTCAAGGTCAACGAGGCGTCGGTCGTCTGCGGCAACGTGCAGACCGCCAACGCGACCGTCTACATCATCGACTCCGTCCTCATGCCGAAGGGCTGATCTTTCTTCGGGAACGCGCCGGCCGTGGTGGTGACCACGGCCG
>NZ_JBEZGQ010000680.1:0-4675 GCF_040650095.1 Actinoplanes sp. NPDC048791
GAGCACCCTGCAGGTCGTCGGCGGTGCGGAGACCGTGCTCACCGCCGGTGCCATCGCCCGGGTCCACGGCCTCGGCGGCGTCCGGGTCGGTGACCGGCTCGGCCCCGCCGGTGACCACGGTCCCGCGCCGCAGTTCTCCCCGCCGAGCCTGGAGTCGCTGGTCCGGCCCCGCGACCCGGCCCAGCGGGTACGGCTGCACGCCGCCCTGACCGCCCTGGCCGACGAGGACCCGCTGATCCGCGTCCGTACGGTGCCCGGCGGCGGCACCTCCGTGCTGCTGTACGGCGCAGTCCAGCGCGAGGTGCTGACCGACCGGCTGGCCCGCGACTTCGGCCTGGCCGCGGAGTTCGGCGAGATCCGGCCGGTCTACTTCGAGCGGGTCGCCGGCACCGGCGAGTGCGTGGTCGCGTTCGACCCGCGCCGGCCCAACGACTTCTGGGCCACCGTCGGGTTGCGGGTCGAGCCGGGACCGCCGGGTTCCGGGCTGCGCCACCGCCGTGACGTGCAACCGGGTGCTGTCCCGAAGGCCTTCCACCGGGCGACCGAGGAGGCCGTACGCCGCACGCTGGAGCAGGGGCTGCGGGGCTGGGAAGTGGTCGACTGCACTGTCACGGTCGTCCGTACCGGCTACAAGGCGCCGATGTCGACGGCCGCCGACTTCCGCGGTCTGACACCGGTCGTGGTGCTGCGGGCCCTGCGCGAGGCCGGGACCCGGGTGTGCGAGCCGTGCCAGGCTTTCGAGCTGGAGGTGCCCGCCGTGGCGCTGAACACGGTGCTCGGCCGGCTGGCGGTTCTCGGCGCCGACGTCACCGGCTCGGCCGAGCGGGCGGAGTCGTGGGTGGTCACCGGGCTGTTGCCGGCCCGGCTGATGCATGAGCTCACCACCGCCCTGCCGGGGCTGACCCACGGCGAGGGCGCCCTGTGGAGCCGGCCCGGCCCCGACCGGCCGCTGCGCGGGCCCGCGCCGAGCCGGCCGAGGCTGGACGGCAATCCGCTCAACTACGAGGAGTACCGGCGCTTCCTCAGCGCCCGGCCGCCTCAGGCCGCGACGCCCACCACACCCAGCAGCGGCGGGATCTCGGCCGGCCACAGCGGGCGGGCGAACAGGTAACCCTGGGCGTACGGGCAGCCCATTCGTTCCAGTAGCTCGCGCTGGGCGCCGTCCTCGATGCCCTCGGCGACCACGGTCAGGTCCAGGTTGCGGGCCAGCGTGACGATCGCGTTGACCAGCGCGCGCTGCTGCGGGCTGGCGATGATGTCGTCGATGAACGACTTGTCGATCTTGAGTACGTCGACCGGCATCTGCCGCAGGTAGCTCAGCGAGGAGTAGCCGGTGCCGAAGTCGTCGATGGCGATCCGCACGCCCAGCTCGCGCAGCACCCGCAGGTCGGCCCAGACCTGTTCGGCGTCGCGCAGCACCAGGCTCTCGGTGATCTCCAGCAGCAGCCACCCGGGCTGCGCGCCGGCGTCGGCGATGGCCTGGCGGACCTGGTCCACGAAGCCGGGGGTGCGGAACTGCCGGGCCGAGACGTTCACGCTCACGTAGCCCAGCGCCGGCTGCGGGTCGGCGGCGTGCCAGGCGGCGAACTGGCGCAGCGACTCGCCCAGCACCCACGCCCCGATGCCGACGATCGCGCCACTCTCCTCGGCCAGGTCGATGAAGTGGTACGGCCCCAGCAGCCCCCGCTCCGGGTGCTGCCAGCGCACCAGCGACTCGACCCCGACGACGGCCTGGGTCGTGATGTCCACGATCGGCTGGTACTGCAGCACGAACTGCCGCGCGTCGATCGCCTCCAGCAGCGAGGTGCGCAGCTCGAGCCGCTCCACCATGGCGGTGTGCAGGTCGCTCTGGTAGCGCTGCCAGGTTCCCTTGCCCGCGCCCTTGGCCAGGTACAGCGCCAGGTCGGCGTGGCGCAGCAGCTCGGTCGGGCTGGTCGCGTCGTGGTTGGTCGCCACGCCGACACTGGCCGCGCCGTTGACGATGTGCGTACCGCCGAGACCGTCGCTCACCTCGACCGGCGTGGACAGCGCGCTGATGATGCGGGCCGCCACCTCCTCGGCGGCGCTGGCGTCGGCGGCGTGCGCGACCAGGATGGCGAACTCGTCGCCGCCCATCCGGGCGGCCGTGTTGCCCGGCCCGATCGCCTGGGCGATGCGCTGGCCGACCGCGACCAGCAGCTGGTCACCGACGGCGTGCCCGAGGGTGTCGTTGACCTCCTTGAAGTCGTCCAGGTCGACGAAGAGCACACCGAGCTCGCCGGCGCCGCTCTCGGCGAGCACGAACGCGTGGTCGAGCCGGTCGCGGAACAGCACCCGGTTGGCCAGCCCGGTGAGGCCGTCGTGGAAGGCCTGGTGGGCCAGGTCGTTCTCCAGCCGGCGGCGTTCGGTGACGTCGCGGACGGTCAGCACCACGCCCGCGACGGTCGGGTCGGCGCGCAGGTCGCGCCCGCCGCACTCGACCTGCAGCAGGCGCCGGTCCGCGCAGACGGCGGTGAGGTCGATGCCGTCGGCGTGCCCGCGTTCGGTGCGGATCCGCACCAGGGCGTCGGCCAGGGCGTCGTGGTGGGTGTCGGCGATGAGCATGGCCAGCGGGGTGCCGGTCAGTTCGGTCCAGCCGAAGACGGTGGCGGCGGACGGGCTCGCGTACCGGATCCGGTCGTCGTCGCCGATGATCAGGATGACGTCCGACGCGCTCTGGATCAGGGTCCGGAAGTAGGCCTCGCCGTCGCGGCGGCTGATCTCGCCGGCCAGGCCGATCCGCTCGACGACCATGGTGACCTGGTCGAACAGCGCCTGCACGGCCGGGAGCAGGGAACGCAGCGTGGGCGTCGGGGCGGCCAGGTGGATCGAGCCGCGCTTGGGCGGGTTGCCGGGCAGGATCATGACGGCGTGCAGGGCGGACTCGAAGCCGTACCCGGGCGCCGGCTCCAGGCTGACGCCGAACTCGACGGTGCCGCCGTCCGTCAGCGGCGTCTTCTCACCCACGATGAGCTCGTAGCGGCGCTCGGCGGGCATCAGCATGGCGACGGCGGCCCGTACGGCCGCCATGATGTCGTCCTCGGTGGTCGCGGCGGCCAGGTCGGCGTTGGCCCGGCGCAGCGCGGTCTCGCGCAGGTTGGTCTGGCGCTGCTCGGCCAGCAGGTCCCCGACCCGGCCCATGACCAGCAGGAACATCAGCGCCGAGCCGGCCGCGATGACGGGCGCGTCGACCACGCCGCCGCTGAGGTATTCGGCCAGCAGCACGGCGGGCGCGATCAGGGTGGCGATCGAGAGCAGCACCAGCCGGCGCCCACCGGTCTCGACCCGGGTGCAGGCCGGGGCGCGGTCGTCGGTCAGCCAGATCATCGACGGGTGCAGCGCGGCGTAGCCGGCCCCCGCGTAGAAGACGATCCAGCCCAGGTCGATCGGGCCACCGACGATCCAGTCGCTGTCCAGCCGGCCCAGACCGTAGACGACGTCGGAGACCAGCACACCGACGATCGAGGCGGCGAGCCAGCTCACCGCCGGCGGCTTGCGCCCGGCCGCGGTCAGCAGCCGGATCATCATCGCCAGCGCCAGCACGTCACCCAGCGGGTACGCGACCGAGACGGCCTTCTCCACCAGTGTCAGCTCGGTGGCCCGGGTGTATGGGGCGATCATGTAGACCCAGGAGAGCAGGCCCAGGCTGACCGTGGGCACGAGCGCGTCGAGCAGCGCCGCCCGGTTGCCCTCCCCGGAGCGGGCCCGGATGAACAGCGTCAGCGCGGCCGCGAGCAGCGGGTAGACCAGCAGGTACAGCACGTCCGAGGGGCCCGGGAACGGCGCGTCGAGCTCCAGCGCCTCCTGGGCGTAGTAGATGATGTCGCCGCCGACGAAGAAGACCAGGGCGACGGCGAGCAGATACCAGGGCAGGGCCCGTGTCGGCCGGTGCGCGCGGACGCCCAGCACGATCGCGGCCGCGCCGGACAGCCCGATCAGTCCCCAGGTGAAGACGTGCAGGCTGGGCCAGAGGTAGTAGACCGCGGTCAGCACGGTGAGCCAGACGGCGAAGCAGGCGCGAACGATTCGCGTCGTCATCCGGCCTCCGTTCGGCGGACTGCGGGCAGGTCACCTCTCCCATCGGCGGCGATCGGGTCGGCTTGAGACGGTTTACGCCCAGATCTCCGTACCGGTGGTGACGGTCCGGTCGGTGTCGGCCGCCTCCTCGACAGCCAGCGCGATCAGGTGGTCCTGTGCCCCGTCAGCCAAAGGGTAGGGCGCGGGGGCGGTGCCGCGCACCCATGCGGCGGTGGCGTCCAGCAGAGTGGCGATGGCGATCTCCTCGTCGCTCCAGCGCCGGCCCGGGTACGGGTTGCGGTACAGCACCTCGCCGCCCAGCGTGATGGTGTCGGTGTCGAAGCCGTCCAGGTCCAGGTCGTAACCGGTCTGCCGGCGTACCAGGGGCGACCGGACCAGCGTGCGCGGCTCGCTGAGCCGGATCACCTCGTCGTCGCGCAGCTCCCCGTGGCTGCCGCGCACCAGCAGCCGCCGGAAGCGCAGCTGGTTGTGCCACTGGTTGTCGGTGAAGTCGTAGAGCCCGGAGCGGCCGTCGCCGAAGTCGAGCGTCGGCGGCCGTCGCCAACAACAAGTGCCGGGTCTGTCCGGTCAAGACCAGTTGTCCCAACTCCGGTCAGGGCCGGCAGGTCGTCGAGCCGTG
>NZ_JBEZGQ010000681.1:0-4668 GCF_040650095.1 Actinoplanes sp. NPDC048791
GGTGGAACTGCCCGCCGCGACGTAGGTTGCTGGAATGGACTACCGCACTCTCGGCCGCAGCGGCTGCGCCGTCTCCAGTCTCTGCCTGGGCACCATGACCTTCGGCGCCGAGTCCGACGAGGAGGTGTCGCACGCCCAGCTCGACCGGTTCGCCGAGGCCGGCGGCACGCTCGTGGACACCGCCGACGTCTACTCCGCCGGCGAGTCGGAACGGATCATCGGCCGCTGGTTCGCCTCGCGCAGCGCCGACGTCACCGAACCGATCGTGCTGGCCACCAAGGGCCGCTTCCCGATGGCCGGCGACCCGAACGGCGCCGGCCTGTCCGCCCGGCACCTGACCCGCGCGCTCGACGCCTCGCTGACCCGGCTCGGCCTGGACACCGTCGACCTCTACCAGGCGCACTCCTGGGACCCGGTGACCCCGCTGGAGGAAAGCCTGCGCACCCTGGACGGCTTCGTGCGCCAGGGCAAGATCCGCTACTACGGCTTCTCGAACTTCACCGGCTGGCAGCTCACCAAGGCGGTGCACCTGGCCCGCGAGCTCGGCCTGGCCGCCCCGGTGACCCTGCAACCGCAGTACAGCCTGCTGGTGCGCGAGATCGAGTGGGAGATCGTGCCCGCCGCCCGCGACGCCGGCCTCGGCCTGCTGCCCTGGAGCCCGCTCGGTGGCGGCTGGCTCAGCGGCAAGTACCGCCGCGACCAGCGGCCCAGCGGCGCGACCCGGCTCGGCGAGGACCCCGGGCGCGGCATGGAGGCGTGGGAGCGGCGCGGCACCGACCGGAACTGGGCGATCATCGACGCGGTGCAGTCCGTGGCCGAGGCCCGCGGCGTGTCGATGGCCGAGGTGGCGCTGGCCTGGGTCACCGACCGGCCCGGCGTGACCTCGACGATCCTCGGGGCCCGCACGGTCGAGCAGCTGGAGACTAACCTGCGGGCGGCCGAGCTGCACCTGGAGCCGGCCGAGATCGCCGCCCTGGACGAGGCGAGCGACCTGCACGCGCCGGACTACCCGTACGGGCCGCTCGGGCTCGACCAGCGCAACCGCGTGCTGTAGCCCGACCTAGGATCGAAGCTATGGAGGCCACCTACTTCTTCGACCCGGCATGCCCGTTCACCTGGCGCACCTCGCGCTGGCTGGTCGGCGTGGCGCCGGAGCGCGACGTGACACTGCACTGGCGCGCATTCAGCCTGTCCATCCTCAACGGCGACAACGTCCCGGACCAGTACAAGCCCATGATGGCGGCGTCGACGCGGGCGCTGCGGCTGGTCGAGGCGCTGCGCGCGGACCACCGCGACGACACCATCGCCACGTTCTACACCGAGCTCGGCAACCGGACGTTCGAGGCGGGCGAGGCGCTCACCGACGAGATCGTGGTGGCCGCCGCCGAGGCCGCGGGCGTCCCCGATCCCAAGACCGTGCTCGACGACGAGTCCTGGGACGAGGCGGTCCGCACGTCGCACGAGCTGGCCTTCGGCTCGGCGGGCCCGGACATCGGCTCCCCGGTGCTGATGATCGAGGGCGCCGGGCGCGGCGTGCACGGGCCGATCATCGACGAGGTCCCGGACCGCGAGGAAGCCCTGGCGATCTGGGACGCGGTCGTCCCGCTGGCCCGCAGCAACACGTTCTTCGAAGTCAAGCGCGGCCGCTCCTAGATCCCACGTTTGACGGCGCGACGTGGTTGGGTAACTGCGTCGCGCCGTCACCGGTACAACGAGGAGAGCTCCATGCAAGAGCCGCAGATCCACCTGGACCCCGCATCGCTGAGCCCGGTGGAGGAGAAGCTGCGCGGCCCGCTGGAGGAGCAGCTCACGTCCGCCCTGCAGAACGCGACCGACAAGGTCAGCCACGACTACGCGGGCGAGCCGGTCGACACGGTGACCGGCGAGCTGTTGAAGCAGACCCGCGCGGGCCTGCACCCGGACATCGCCGCGGGCTTCAGCCCGGACCAGGGCGAGCTGCGCCGCGTCGCCGAGGCGATCGTCCACAACGACTGATCCCGCGATGGCCTCGCGCGACATCGCCCTGGGCACGCTGGAGACGGCCGGCGCCGTCATCTTCGTCCTGCTGGGAATCGTGCTCCTTCTGCGGGTCCAGCGGACACCCGCAGGGTTGACCCTGGCAGGACGCGAATTCCGGCACCCGAGGCTGGCCGGCGCGCTGGTCACGGTCGGCGCCTTGGGACTGGCCGCCGGCGGGGTGGGTCACCTGCGCGGCGGTCCGGCGATCCTGCAGGTTCTGGCCCTCGTGGCAAGAGTCGCGACGGTCGTCCTGATCGTTGTCTTCGCTGTCCGCAGCGCCCGCGGCAAGCCGACCGCCGGCTGACTCGCGGTGGGTCACACCGCCGCCGGCCGGGGCACCGTTGCGAACAGTGACAGCGTGAACCAGCCGGGCAGTGCCCGGCGTACAGCCTCGGGACCATGCACCCGCATCTGCCCCGTCCGCAGCGCCTCGGTCCAGGTGCGGTCGCCGCGCCAGACCTCGACCAGCGCGCGCAGGTCCGCGGTCAGGCTGACGGTGATCTCGTGGCCCGGGTCCTCGTCGCACACGTCGGCCTCGCCGTCGGCGATCACCAGCCACCACGAGCGGGGATGCGGCGCCGGCACGTCGGGGAAGGTCAGGGCGACGACGGTACGCCCGGACGGCACCGCCGCGTGGTCGATGTTGCGGTGCATGTCCCACAGCAGCAGCTTCGGGTCCAGGTCCGCGTCGCCGAGCTCACCGACCCAGCGCACTCCCCAGGCGCCCACCGCCTCGACGATCGGCCGCAGTTCCTGCCCGGCCACGGTCAGCGTGTACTGCACCTCGCCGTCGGCCGGCCGCCGTTCGACGACTCCGGCCGCGACCAGCTGCTGCAACCGCTTCGACAGCAGCGTCGGCGACATCCGGGGCAGTCCCCGGCGCAGGTCGTTGAAGCGGCTGCTGCCGGACACCAGCTCGCGGACGATCAGCAGGGTCCAGCGTTCGTCGAGCAGTTCCATGGCCTTCGCCACGGGGCAGAACTGGTGATACGAAGCGCCCATGGCCAGCAGCGTAGGCCTGGGCCGCCGGTCCGGGCGATACACATCCTGTACTGGCCCGGGCTCCCGGCGGCTCCGTAGCGTCGCTGCCGAGGAAGGGAGCTCAGCTGATGACCGTTCAGCCGGACACGACCGGGGCCGACCGTGCTCTGAAGGCCCGCCACCGGGCGATGTGGGCCCTCGGCGACTATCCCAGCGTCGCCACCGAGGTGATCCCGCGGCTCGGCGCCACGCTGGTCGAGGCGTGCCGTACCGGGCCGGGGCAGCGGGTGCTCGACGTGGCCGCCGGCACCGGCAACGCCGCGATCCCGGCCGCGCTCACCGGCGCCGAGGTGGTGGCCAGCGACCTGACCCCGTCGCTGCTGGAGGCCGGCCAGGCCCTGGCCGCCGGGCGCGGCGCGGTGGTGGACTGGCGCGAGGGTGATGCCGAGGCGCTGCCGTTCGCCGACGGCTCGTTCGACGTGGTCCTGTCGTGCGTCGGCGTGATGTTCGCGCCGCACCATCAAGCCGCCGCGGACGAGCTGGTGCGGGTGTGCCGGCCGGGCGGCACGATCGGGATGATCAACTGGACGCCGCCGGGCTTCATCGGGCAGCTGTTCGGCCGGATGAAGGCGTACACGCCGCCGCCTCCGCCGGGCACCCAGCCGCCACCGCTGTGGGGCAGCGCCGAGCACGTCCGCGACCTCTTCGGCGACCGGGTCGCCGAGGTCACCGCCACGGTGGACAGTGCTGTGATCGACCGCTTCGCCGACGGCCGGCAGTTCCGCGACTTCTTCAAGGCCCACTACGGCCCGACCGTCGCCGCCTACCGCAACCTGGCCGGCGATCCGGAACGCGTGGCCGCGCTCGATGAGGACCTGGCCGGCCTGGCCCGCAGCCACGACCGCGGCAACGGCGTCATGCACTGGGACTACCTGCTGTGGACGGGCCGCCGGACGGGCTGAGCCGCGCCTACTTGCGCCGGTTGGCCCGGCCCGCGACCACGAGCCCGCCGATGATCACCGCCACGACGACGAGACAGATCAGCAGATGCCACGGTTTGATCGCGCCCATGATCGCGCACCTTACCGGAGCCCGGCGACCGCGGTGGGCCCGACAGGCTGCCCTGTGCCGCGGTAGGCCCGACAGGCTGCCCGACGACGGTCACGCCGGTCCGGCCCTCTCCGGTCGCTCCGGCGCCATGGTCCGCTCGGACGGCGCCGAATCCCGGGCCCGACCCGGCAGCCACAGCACCAGCTCCCGAGGCGACCGGCCACCGGTGAAACACCACAGCGCGATGACGGGATCGCAGATGGCGCACCCGAACGAGGAGTCGCCCAGCGACGGAATCAGCGGTGCGCCCCGGCGGTGATGCAGGATGTCCCAGCAGGTGTGCAGCAACCAGCCGACGCCGACGAAGGTCCACGACCGCAGGCCCAGGTAGGCGACCGCACTCATCAGGGCGGCGAAGCCGAGCTCACCGAGGCCGAAGCTCCCGCCGCTGATGTAGGCGGCCCCGGCCCCGCCCACGAGGACCGCGTTGATCCTGAGACGGTGCGGTTCCGGCACGAACGAGAAGACCCCGGCCCAGACCAGCGCCACGACCACGGGGATGACGTAACGAAGCATGTGCCACCGTAGGAACGCGGCCGGCGCGGTGGCCAGGGCTCT
>NZ_JBEZGQ010000682.1:0-4664 GCF_040650095.1 Actinoplanes sp. NPDC048791
GTTGATCCCTCCACCGGGCGGCCGAGAACCTTGAGCTACAACGATCTGATCGGTGTCGCCCTGGGAGCGGTGTTCAACGCGGCGAGCTGGCCCGGCCTGGGGTCCTTCGTTGCGGATGTGGAAAAGCAGCTGTCGACGGCGGCGCCACGGACGACCGCCGGCTCGACGCCGGACAAGAGCCCGGCGCGGGAGCTGAGCCCGGCGGGCGGGAAGGGCGCGGCGCGGGAGAAGAGCCCGGCGCAGGAGATGTACCTGAACGAGGTGGAGGGCAAGCCAGGCGTAGCCTGCTCCGACACGGTCAACCCCCGCTCCTTCCGAACCTGGCAGGCCGCCGCCGACCGCGCCGAGCGGCAGTACGGCTACTTCGGCCGCATCTACACCTGGGTGTGGAGCCAGTGCCGCTCCTGGCCACCCAGCGCCGGCCAGGACAGCTACCACGGGCCGTGGACCACACCGACAGCCGCGCCCGTGCTGATCGTCGGCAACTACTTCGACCCGGCCACCCCCTACGCCGGCGCCGTCGGTGCCGCCCGGCTGTTGCCCAACTCGCGCCTGTTGTCCTACGCAGGCTGGGGACACGTCGCCTTCCACCTGCAGCGCAACGCCTGCGTCGACGCTCACGTGAGCCACTACCTGCTGACCGCGAGACCGCCAGCACCAGGCACGGTGTGCCGCCCGGATCCGCCGTTCCCGCCCTCACCGGCGCGGTGAGCACGTGAGCAGGATCGATCGGCACTTCCGCCGGTACGTCGACGACGGTCTGCTCCCCGGCTGGCAGATCCTCGTGACCCGGCACGGCCGGATCGTTCACAGCAGCGTCTACGGCCACCGCGACCTGGCGGCCGGCACGCCGGTAGAGGACGACACGCTGTGGCGCATCTTCTCCATGACCAAGCCGATCACGTCGGTCGCGGCGATGACCCTGTGGGAGGAGGGCCGGTTCCAGCTGACCGATGAGATCAGCCGGTGGCTGCCCGCCTTCGCCGACATGCGGGTGTACGACAAGGGTTCCGCGCTCAAGCCGTTCACGGTCCCCGCCGTGGAACCCATCCGGATCTGGCATCTCCTGAGCCACACCGCCGGACTCACCTACGGTTTCCTGCACACCTCGGTGGTCGACCGGCTGTACCGCGAGGCCGGCTTCGACCTGGCGGACCCGGGCCTGGATCTCGCCACGACGGTCGACCGGTACGCGGACCTGCCGTTGCTGTTCCAGCCGGGCACCGCCTGGGGCTACTCGGTCGCCACCGACGTGCTGGCCCGGCTCGTCGAAGTGGTCGCCGGGCAGGACTTCGACACCGTTCTCCAGGAACGGGTCTTCGCCCCGCTGGCCATGACCGAGGTGCGGCGCTGGGTTCCGCAGGCCGACGCCACGCGAATCGCCACGCTGTACACCGCCGACCCCGTCACCGGTCGGCCGGTGCCGGCCGAGGAGCTGGGCCGGCAGGCGCTGCGACCACCCGTCCTGCGCGCCGGCGGCCACGGGCTGGTCTGCACCGCCGCCGACTACCACCGCTTCACCCAGATGCTGCTGAACGGCGGCGAACTCGACGGCCGGCGGGTCCTCGGCAGCCGGACGGTACGGCTGATGACCCGCAACCACCTGCCCGGCGGTCAGGACCTCGCCGCCCTGTCGACCGGCGGTTTCGCGGAGACGTCGCTGGCCGGGGTGGGCTTCGGTCTCGGCTTCGCCGTCACCCAGGACACCGTGCCCGGCCGCTCCGCGAACAACGCCGGCGAGTTCTACTGGGGCGGGGTCGCCAGCACCGCGTTCTGGGTCGATCCGGTGGACCGGGTGACCGCGATGTTCTTCACCCAGCTCATGCCGTCGAGCACCTACCCCCTGCGCCAGCAGCTGAGTCAGCTGGTCTATTCGGCGCTGGAGGACTGAGCGCCCACGCCGCCCACTCCGCCCACGCCGGCCGCTTCGAGGTCGATGTCCGGTGTCATGACCATTTTCAGGGCGAGCTGGGCGGTGAACTCGCCCAGCTGCCCGGGGGAGTCCGAGCCGTCGAGGCGGTACCACCGGATCAGGTCGATGCCCAGCGACAGGATGGCCCGGGAGACCCGCTTGACGTCGATGTCGGCGAAGACGCCGGTGGTGACGCCCCGCTCGACCGCGGCCCGGAAGACGACGTTCGTCTCGTGCCGCAGCTCGACGATCTCCTCGTAGTGCTCGGGGGAGAGCCCGGCGAGCTCGTACTGGCTGACCCGCGCGGCGACGTGGTGGCGGGCGTGCCACTCGGTGTAGCGGGCGACCAGGGCCCGGAGGTGGCGTACGGGGTCCTCGACGGTGAGCACGGCCGGCTCGCTGACGTAGCTGAGCACCCGCCGGTGCGCGGTCCGGATGATCTCGAAGAGGACGTCCTCCTTCGACGGGAAGTGGACGTAGAGCGCGCCCGGGCTCAGGCCGACACCGCTGGAGATGTCGCGGGTGGTGGTCGCGTGGAAGCCGTTCGAGGCGAAGCAGCGCACCGCCGAGGTGAGCAGCTTGCGCGGCACGTCGCCGCGGGACTCGTCCCAGAGGGTCGGGGACTCGTCGTCCAGCTCGGGGAGTCCTTCCAGGTCCTGGGTGGTGAAACGGGCCTGCCGTCGCTTCGCCATCGGGTGACCGCCTTCTTTCCTCGCCGCTGCGGCGACCCTACGCACCCCGTGCGGCGGTACGAATCCGCCCAGGTGATCCGTTTCCCGGCTGTCACAAAGGTGTGACGGTTGACACACGCAGATTACCAGGTAACTATGCGCTTAGTCAGCGGGCGCCACCGGCCGCGTACGACTCCGAAGGAGAGCCAATGATGCGGACTCGATCACTGCGGGCCGGACTACTGATCGGTGCCCTGAGCACGGCGCTGGCCGCCTCGGCCTGCGGCGGCGGCTCGTCCGGCAGCGGCACGGCCGCCGGTGGTGGCGGGACCCAGGGCAAGACCATCGCCTTCGTCGGCTACGGCGATGCCAGCCCCTGGGGCGCCGCCTACAACAAGACCTTCAAGGCCGAGCTGGCCTCGTCCGGCGTGAAGATCAACGACCTCACCAGCATGGACGCCGGCACCCAGGTGCAGAACTTCAACCAGGCGGTCTCGCAGAAGCCGAGCCTGATCGTCGCCGCGCTGTGGGACACCACGGCGACGGTGGTCCCGATCCAGAAGGCCAAGCAGGCCGGGGTCCCCGTCCTCATCGTCGACGGCCGGCCCGACCCGGCCGTCCAGAACGACGTGATGTCCGTGCTCTCCGACAACGTGAAGCTCGGCGAGTTCGCGGCCCAGAACATCATCGAGGGGCTCAAGGCCCAGGGCCGGGCGTCGGGCAAGGTGATCGTGCTGTCCGGCACCAAGGCCATGCTGGTCACCCAGGACCGGATGAGCGGCTTCGGCAAGGTGATGGCCACCGCCGCGCAGTACCAGGTGATCGAGGACCAGGACACCAACTGGGACCCGACGGCCTCCGGCAAGGTCGCCCAGCAGCTGTTCGCCAAGCACGGCTGCGACGGCATCCAGGCGGCCTACGGGATGGCCGACTACATGGCCCTGCCGGTCGTGCAGGCCGCCAAGCAGGCGGGGTGCAAGGTCGGCGGGACCGACGGCCTGGTCGTCACCGGCGGCAACTGCTTCAAGGCCGGCATCGCGGCCATCAAGACCGGCGAGATGTACGGCACCGCGACGGAGGATCCGATCACGATCGCCAAGCAGACCGCCTCCTACGTCACCCGCTACTTCAAGGGCGAGAACCCGCCGAAGAGCGAACTGGTCAAGGAGGACCGCGTCACGAAGGCGACCATCGCGCAGTTCGAGGAACAGTGCAGCCAGGCGTGAGCGGGCCGCTGGTCGTCGTCGACGCCCTCGCGCGCAGTTTCGCCGGCGTCCCGGCGGTGCGGGAGGTCTCCTTCACCGTCGGGGCGGGCGAGATCCACGCCCTGTGCGGGCACAACGGCGCCGGCAAGAGCACGGTCGTCAAGATGCTGTCCGGCCAGCTCGCGCCGGACGCCGGCCGCATCGTGCTCGACGGGGAGCAGGTCGACCTGCGCAGCCGCCAGGTGGCGCAGCGCCTCGGGGTGGCCCTGGTCGACCAGGAGCTCAGCGTGGTCCCCGCGCTGACCGTGCTGGAGAACATGAGCCTCGGCGACATCGACGCCCCGCTGGTCACCCGCCGCCGGGCCGCGGTGCGCCGCTGCCGGGAGCTGCTCGACGACATGGGTCTCGACCGGCTGCGGCCCGGCCAGCTCGTCGCCACGCTGAGCATGGGCGAACGCCAGCTCGTCGAGATCGCCAAGGCGCTCAGCCAGCGGGCCCGGGTGGTCATCCTGGACGAGCCGACCGCCACGCTCAGCGACGTGGAGAGCCGGCGGGTCTTCGCCGCGGTACGCCGGGTGGCGGCCCGCGGTTGCGCCGTCATCTTCGTCTCGCACCGCCTGCCCGAGGTGCTCGAGCTCTGTGACACCGTCACGGTGCTGCGCGACGGTCGCCGGGTCGTCACCGCCCCCGCGGCCGGCCTGACCGTGGACCGTCTCATCGTGCACATGCTCGGCGAGGCGCCGCACCGCCTGGAGACCTCCCGGCGGCCCGACCCCGACCTCACCCACGCGCTGCGGGTCGAGCACCTGCGGGTGCCGGGACGGCTCGCGGACTTCACCCTGACCGCGCGGGCGGGCCGGATCTACGCGCTGGCCG
>NZ_JBEZGQ010000683.1:0-4664 GCF_040650095.1 Actinoplanes sp. NPDC048791
GCCGGCCGCACCACGTCGACGTCGCCGGTGGCGACGCGCCGGCCGATCGCGACCACCGGGACCTGGGCGGCGAGGGAGGCGAGCCGCTGATCCGCGGCGTCCGGACCGAGCAGGAGTACGGCCTCACAGCGGAAGTCGAGCAGCGTCTCGATCGCCCGATCCTCATCACGGTGCCGGGTCAGCGTGGACAGCACCACCTCGTAGCCGACCTGGTCCGCCTCAGCCTGGATCTCCTCGACCAGCTCGGCATGGAACGGGCTGCGGATGTCGAGCATCACACCGAGCAGATGACGCCGCCGGCGGGCCAGCATGCTCGCCGTGCGATCGGCGCGATAGCCCAGCTCAGCGGCCGCTTCGAGCACCCGCCGACGGGTCTCGGCGCTGGGGCCGGGGGCTCCGCGCAGCACCAGCGAGACCGACGCCGTGGAGACGCCGACCCGCGCGGCCACGTCGTCGAGCCGGGGTCGTTGATCCACTCCTGAAACCTCCGGAAGCACCCTTGACACACAACGAGATCGACTTGGATAGTACTCGCAGTTAAAGCGCTTTAAACCCTTGGACCCCGGAGGTCCCATGACCCTCTCGTCCCCCGGCGTCGCTGTCATCGGCGCCGGCATGGTCGGCCGCGCCCACGCGAACGCCTACCGCAACGCCGCCACCGTCTTCGCCCCCGGCCGGCCCGCGCCACGCCTGGTCGCCATCGCGGACACCCACGAGCCGTTCGCCGCCGACGCCGCCACGCGCTACGGCTTCGCCCGCACCGAAACCGACTGGCGGGCCGTGATCGACGCGCCCGACGTGGACGCGGTCACCGTCGCGGTCGCCAACAACCTGCACCGCGAGATCGTCGAGGCGGCGCTGGCCGCCGGCAAGCACGTCCTCTGCGAAAAGCCGCTCGCCCCGAGCCTCGACGACGCGCAGGCCATGGTCGACGCCGCCGCGGCCTCCGACCGGGTGGCCGCCGTCGGTTTCACCTTCCGCCGCTCCCCCGCGATCAACGCCATCCTCGAGCAGGTCCGCAACGGCGGCCTGGGCCGGGTGCGGCACCTCGTCGGCACCTACTTCACCGACTACGGCTTCGACCCGCAACGCCCGATGAGCTGGCGATACCTCGGCGGTCCGGGTTCCGGGGTGCTGGCCGACATCGGCAGCCACCTCGTCGACCTGGCCGAGTTCTTCTGCGGTCCGACCACCGGCGTGCAGGGCACCTCGATGAGCACGCTCATCGCTTCCCGCCCCAAGCCGCTCGGCGTCACGGTCGGGCACGCCGGCGGCGTCGAGCTCAGTGACGAGCGCGTCCCGGTGGAGAACGAGGACATCTGCACCTTCACCACGACGTACGCGGGCGGCACGCTCGGCACGTTCGCCCTGTCCCGGGTGGCGTTCGGCCACGCCAACACGCTGCGCCTGGAGCTGTTCTGCGAGAACGGCACGGCGTCGTTCGACCTGACCCGGCCGGGCGAGTTCAGCATCATCGACGGCACACCCGGGCAGAGCGTGAACGGCGCCCGGCAGGTGTTCATCGGGCCGTGGCATCCGTACGTCGCCCGCGGACTGCCCATGGACTTCCCCACGGTCGGCCACGGCCAGAACGACTTCTTCGTGTTCCAGGCGCGCGCGTTCCTCGACGAGATCGCCGGCATCGAAGAGCTCCCACCGTGCCCGGATCTGGCCCACGGCCTGCACAACCTGCGCGTGCTCGACGCGGTCGTGTCCGCCACCGACAAGCCCGTCCTGCTCTGACCCACGCCCGTCCGGAAGGCAATGCCATGAAGCTCGGCGCCTACACCGCGTGCCTGCACGACCGTTCCCTGGACGAAACCCTCAAGATCCTCGGCGAGCTGGGCCTGACCAGCGCGGAGATCAACGCGGGCGGTTTCATCCCGGCCCCGCACCTGCCCGTCGACGACCTCCTCGCGAGCACCGGCGCCCGCGAGGACTACCTGGGCCGCTTCGCCCAGGCCGGCATCGAGCTGACCGGCCTCAACGTCAACGGCAACCCCCTCAACCCCGACCCAGCGGTGGGCCCGAGACACGCCGCCGATCTCCACCGTGCGATCGACGTGGCGGCCGCCCTGGGCGTCAGACGCGTGGTCACCATGTCCGGGCTGCCGGCCGGCGAGCCCGGCGGCACCACGGCCAACTGGGTGGTGAACCCGTGGGACAGCCAATATCTCGACATCCTCGACCACCAGTGGCACCAGGTGGCGGTCCCGTTCTGGAAGGACATCAACGCCCGCGCGGCCGCCGCCGACGTCAAGATCTGCATCGAGATGCACCCGCACAACCTCGTCTTCAACCCGCCGACACTGCAACGGCTGGTCGAGCAGACCAACGCCACCCACGTCGGCGCCGAGATGGACCCGAGCCACCTCTTCTGGCAAGGCATGGACCCGGTGGCCTGCGTCGAATTCCTCGGCGAGCTGGTCTTCCACGCCGCGGCCAAGGACACCAGGATCAACCCCGGCAACGCCAAGGTGTACGGCGTCCTGGACGACCGCTTCACCCGTACCCCGGCCGAGGCCAACCCCCTGAACCTGGGCGGCGCCAACACGCTGAACCAGTGGCCGAAGAGCCCGTCGTGGGAGTTCGTGGCGGTCGGGCGGGGGCACGGCGTGGCGGAGTTCTGGGTGCCGTTCCTGCGGGCATTGAGTGCGGTGGACCCGGACATGGCGGTCAACATCGAGCACGAGGACCAGGCATTCGACCAGGTCGAAGGGTTGCGCCTGGCGGCCGAGAATCTGCTCGCCGCGGCGACGCAGGCGGACGTCTGAGCAGGCGCCCGCGGCCGGCTCGCCGGTGCGGAGCGACGGATCGCGATGGTCAGGCGGGCTCCGAGGCGAACAGGGTCAGACCGAGCCGGCGGGACAGGAAGCGGGCCGCCAGCTGACCCTTGACGCTGTTGCCGAACGCGTCGAGTGGAGGGGCGAAGGTGGCCAGGGCGCCCTTGCCGGGCGAGACGACCACGATGCCGCCGCCGATGCCGCTCTTGCCGGGTACGCCCACGTCATAGAGCCAGTCGCCGGAGGTCTCGTACAGGCCGGCGGTGGCCATGACCGCGAGCGTGTAGTGGCAGACGGTGGCGTCCACCACCTGATCGTCAGTGCGCGGGTTGACGCCGCCGTTGGCCAGGGTTGCGCCCATCACTGCCAAGTCCGTGGCGGTGACCCGCAGGCAGCTCTGCCGGGTGTAGAGGTCGACCGCCGTCACCGGATCGCAGCCCAGGAGGCCGTAGGTCTGCAGCAGGTCGGCCAGGGCCCGGTTGCGATGGTTCGTCGCCGACGCGGAGGCGAAGACTTCGTCGTCGAGCTGTAGCGCCCGACCGGCGAAGCGGGACAGGCCGTCCCGCAGGAACGCCCACTTGGCCTCGGCGCTGTCGCCCGGAGCGAGACTGGCGGTGGCGATCGCCCCCGGGTTCACCATCGGGTTGGTGCGCCCGTCCTGGCCACGTTCCACCGCGGCGAGGGAGTTGAAGGGCAGCCCGGTCGGGTTGACCCCCAGCCGCCGCCTGAGCTCTTCTGGGCCGACGGTTGCGCAGACCACGGCGAAGACGAACGGCTTGGCCACGCTCATGACGGTGAAGCCGGCGTCCGCGTCGCCCACGCCGAAGAGCCCGCCGCGAGCCCCGGCCGCGCAGATGCCGAACAGCTGCGCCGGCACGCGGGCCAGCGCGGGATAGACCCGCGAACGCTCACCGGCGGTGACGGTGCGGAACCGCTGGTACGCGTCCTCGAGGGAGCGCCTCACCTGCTCCGGGGAGGGCAGCTCGCCGGTGGATACGTAGGAGGCGCCGTCGTTGTCGAGGGATTCCACCGATGTCCCCATGCCGGCCTCACGCCATCCCGACGCCGGTGGCGGCGACGTCCTGCTTGATCTGAGCGGGGTCCGCCCGCAGTGGCCGGACCTCCAGCTTCGCCGCGCGTTTCATGGCCTGCTCGACCGGGGCGCCCATGGCGGATCCGGCCACGACAATCAGCCCGGCCTGACCGGTGTCGAGATGCTCGCCGAGCTCCATCAGGTCACGGCGGCTCAGGCCGGCTGCCGCGTGACCGGCCAGCGCGCCCAGCAGGGCACCGCCGGCCGTGGTCGTCACCAGCAGGCCGCCGCCGATCGCCGCGAACGGGAACAGTGCGACCACCAGGCCGGTCGCCAGCCCGAGCCCACCACCCAGCACACCCCCGGCCCGGGTCGGCGTCTCATAGCGCTGCACGATCGCCACCGTGCCGTCGGGCTGACGCTCCACCACAGCGGCGTCGTAGGCGTCGACGAGGTCCGCCTCGGCGAACAGGTCTCTCACCAGCCCGTAATCGTCATTGGCGAGCGCGACGCTGGGATACACACCGACGTGAACCAGGAACGTGTCGGTAGCCATCGCCATCCCCCTCCGATAAGCGCATCCGGACAACAACGGTGTCCGGACGGTCCGGCAAACGCCTCATCCCCGGCAGGTGACCCGGGCTCGGTCGGGAGACATGCTGTAGGGGCGCAGTGCCGAGGAGCCGCCGACCCCTTCACCTGACGCAGACGAGGCTGGCGCTCCGGGGCACCTTCATCCCGCGATGCGCCGGTCCCCACCCGCCGAGCCCCACCCGCCAGGCCCCACCCGCGGGCCCCCACCCGCGGGCCCCCACCCGCCAGGCCCCACCCGCCGAGCCCCACCCGCG
>NZ_JBEZGQ010000684.1:0-4662 GCF_040650095.1 Actinoplanes sp. NPDC048791
CGCGGCCGGCGGGGTGCCGGGCCGCGAACAGCCCGGCGCCCGCCGCCTCCGGACCTCCCGACCGATCCGAGCCGGCAGAGCCCGCCGCCACCGAGCCGGCAGAGCCCGCCACGACCCGGCCCGCGGCCCAAGACGCCTCAACCACGCATCCATCAGCGGCGCAGCCCACGAATGGGCAAGCCGCGAACGGCAAGACCGCGCAACCTGCGAACGGGCAACCCACCAACGGGCAACGCACGACGGTGCAGCCCACGGCCCATCCGCCGACCGAGGGACAACCCACGACGGTCCCTCCCGCTCCTGCGCAGCCGGTCAACGAACAACCCACGACAGCGCAGCCCACCACCGCACCACCCGCCAACGGGCAACCCACGACGGCGCAGCTCGGGACCTCGCAGACCACGACGGCACAGCCCACGACCGCGCAGCCCGCGACCTCGGAGGTCGCCAACGGGCAACCCACGACGGCGCAGCTCGGGACCTCGCAGACCACGACGGCACAGCCCACGACCTCGCAGCCCGCGACCTCGGAGGTCGCCAACGGGCAACCCACGACGGCGCAGCCCGCGAACGGGCAGCCGGCAAGCGCGCAGGTCACGACCACCCAAGCCCCAACCCCGCAGCCCACGACCCCGCGGCCGACAACCGCGCACACGCCCGCCGCGCAGACAGCGACCCCGGCCGCCCTCCCGCTCAACGGTATTCACCGGGCCGACCATCGGGACGCGTCCCCGGCCGACGGTGGCCGGCAGTCGTGGCCGGACATCTTCTCCGCTCACGACGACGCCATCAACAGCGCCGCCGGTGAGCAGCTCGCCGCCCTCATCGCCCGCGCCGCGCACGCGCCCAGCGGGCTCGTGCATTTCGTCGACGGTGAGGCGTTGCGGATCTACGGCAGTTACGGCATGCGGATGCGCTGGGAGGACATCGGCGACACCCCGCTGCGGGACAGTCTCGCCGGGCTGGTCGTTGCCGACGGCCGGCCGTTGGTGATCACTGACTTTGCCACCGATCCGCGGATTCCGGCCAATTCTCCGATCCGGCGGCGGGGGCTCAGCGGCGCCTATCTCGGGCAGCCGATCCGGGACGCCTCCGGGGCCGTACTCGGGATCTGTTGCGCGCTCGACACCCAGCCGCATGAGTGGTCCGCCGAGGATGTCGCCGCCGTCGGTGACGCCGCGCGGCTCGGGACGTTGCTCATCACCGAGCAGCAGGGGCGCCAGGAGGTTGATCGGCAGCGGCGGTTCCTGGACGCCGTGCTGGACAACCTGCACGACGGGGTCACCGCCTGCGACGCCGAGGGCCGGGTTGTGCTGGTCAATGCCCGGATGCAGCGGCTCTGGGGTGGCGCGCGGATGCCCGCCGAACTCTCCGACGACCCCGCCGGGCCGAGTGACGGGGACGGGCGGCCCGTCGCTCCCGGTGATGTCGCTCTGTTCCGGGCGCTTCGCGGTGAGCGGCTTCGCAACGAGGAGCTGGTGCTGCAGGGGCGTGGGGGGCGTACCCGCTACTACCTGATCGACGCGCAGCCGATTCTCGGGCCGGACGGGGAGACCGTCGGCGCTGTGCAGGCCGTCCAGGATGTCACCCGGCAGCGGCGGGCCGAACGGTTCCGTACCTGTGAGCTTGCCGTTGTCACCGCCCTCGCCGCCGCTCCCACGATCGAGGCGGCCGGGCCTCGGGTGCTGGAGGCCGTGGTCGGCACGCTCGGCTGGACCCATGCCGAGTTGTGGCTGGTCGACGAGGCCGCCGGTGTGGTGCGATCCGCCGCCAGCTGGAACTCGCCCAGCTGGCAGTCCGACATCGAGGTGCCGGCCGAGCTGCCGTACGGCACCGGGTTGCCCGGCCGGGCCTGGCAGGCCGGCAAGCCGTTGTGGATCCGCGACGTCGGCCGGCCGCAGAGCCTGATCTCGCCCGAGACGGCCGAGAGCTCGCGGCTGCACACCGCGCTGGCCATCCCGGTGCGCAACGGGCTCGAGCCGCTGGGTGTGCTGACCGCTTTCGCCGACACCATCGAGGATCCCGAGGACGAGCTGGTCGCGCTCATGTCCGGGATCTCCGCGCAGATCGCCCAGTTCATCGAGAAGCGGCTGGTCGAGGATCTGCAGCGGCAGCTCATCCGGACCAAGAACGAGTATCTCGCGCTGATCGGTCACGAGCTGCGGACGCCGCTGACCTCGATCGCCGCCTACACCGAGCTGCTGCGGGACGCCGACGCCGAGACGCTCGTGGCCGAGGGGCCCCGGCTGCTGGAGGTCATCGACCGCAACGCCACCCAGCTGCGGCACATCATCAACGAACTCCTTGAGCTCTCCGCGCTCGACACCGGGCACGCCGCGGTGCAGCTCAGCCCGATGAACCTGGCCGAGCTCGTCCGGGAGTCGGTGCAGGCGGCCCGGGACGCCATCACCGACGAACCGGTGACGATCGCCGACGAGCTGCCCGACGAGCTGGTGCTGCCCGGTGACCGGCACCGGCTGCGCCAGGTTGTCGACAACGTGCTCGGCAACGCCGTGAAGTACAGCCCCGACGGCGGGCGGATCGCCGTGCGGTTGCGGACCACCGGCCGGGCCGCCGAGCTGTCGATCTCGGACACCGGGATCGGCGTCTCGCAGGAGGAACGCGAGAAGATGTTCACCGGCCTGTACCGCACGAGCCGGGCCCGGGACCGGGCCATCCCCGGCACCGGGCTGGGGCTGACGCTCAGCCGCGCGGTCGTGCAGCGCCACCACGGCACCATCGAGCTCAGCGAGCACGAAGGACCCGGCACCACCGTGTGCGTGCGGCTGCCGTTGGATGCTCGTTGACAACTCGTTGACAATTGTGACCCTGTTCACCGGGCGGCCGCCGGGCGAGGATGACCATCATGACGAGGTGGACACCAGACCCGACGTTCTATCCCTCCCCGCGTGACGCCGCCGGTGCGCCCGCCGAACAGCTGGCGTACATCGCCGCGTTCGACCGGTCGGCCGGGCAGCCGGACGCCATCGCCGTCGTGGACACCGACCCGGCCTCCGCGACGTACGGCGCGGTCGTCGGCTGGACCGAGCTGCCGCACACCGGCGACGAGCTGCACCACTTCGGGTGGAACGCGTGCAGCAGCGCCCTGTGCCCCACCGCGCCGCACCCGCACGTCGAACGGCGCTACCTGATCGTGCCCGGGCTGCGCTCGTCGCGGATCTACGTGCTGGACACCAAGGACGACCCGCGCAACCCCGTACTGGTCAAGGAGATCCCGGCCGAGGAGCTGGCCGGCAAGGCCGGCTACTCCCGGCCGCACACCATCCACTGCGGCCCGGACGGCATCTACGTCTCCGCGCTCGGCGGCGGCTCGGCCGACGGACCGGGCGGCATCGCGGTGCTGGACCACACGACCTTCGAGGTACGCGGCGCGTGGGAGAGCGACCGCGGCGACCAGTACCTGGCGTACGACTTCTGGTGGCACCTGACCCGCGACGTGCTGGTCTCCTCCGAGTGGGGCACGCCGTCCATGATCGAGGACGGTCTGGTCCCGGAGCTGCTGCTGGGCCGCAAGTACGGCCACCGCCTGCACTTCTGGGACCTGGCCAAGCGTTCCCTGGTGCAGACGGTCGACCTCGGCGACCAGTACCAGATGACGCTGGAGCTGCGCCCCGCCCACGACCCGCGCAAGGAGTACGGCTTCCTCGGCGTCGTCACCAGCGTCGAGGACCTGTCCGCCTCGGTCTGGGTGTGGCACCGGGAGAACGGCGAGTTCAAGGTCACCAAGGTCATCGACGTGGCCGCCGAGCCCGCCGACGCCGACGCCCTGCCGCCGGCGCTGCAGCCGTTCGGTGCGGTCCCGCCGCTGATCACCGACATCGACCTGTCCGTGGACGACCGCTTCCTCTATGTCTCCTGCTGGGGCACCGGCGAGCTGAAGCAGTTCGACGTCAGCGACCCGTTCCACCCGGTGCAGACCGGCTCGGTCCGGCTCGGCGGCGTCGTCGGCCGGGTGGCGCACCCGTCGTTCCCGGACGAGCGGCTGGCCGGCGGCCCGCAGATGGTCGAGGTCTCCCGCGACGGCCGGCGGGTCTACGTCACGAACTCGCTGTACGGCTCCTGGGACGACCAGTTCTACCCGGACGGCGTGGGCGCCTGGCTGGCCAAGATCGACGTGGACACCGAGCGCGGCGGCATGACCCTGGACCCGAACTTCTTCCCGCACGGTGACGAGTTCCGCGGCCGGCGGGTGCATCAGGTACGGCTGCAGGGTGGCGACGCCTCGTCCGACTCGTACTGCTTCCCGTGACCGGTGGCCAGCTCGCGGTGCTGGCGGCGCTGGGCGCCTTCCACGGGCTGAACCCGGCCATGGGCTGGCTCTTCGCGGTGGCCCGGGGCATGCAGGAACGCAGCCGGGCCGTGCTGCTGCGGTCGGTGCCACCAATCGCCGCCGGGCACCTGGCCTCGGTGGCGATCGTCGCGGCGGTGGTGTCGGCGACCGAGTCGGTGGTGGCCGGCAACGTGGTGGCCATCGCCGGCGGGGTCGTGCTGGTCGGCTTCGGCCTGTGGCGGCTGCTCTCGGCCCGGCATTTCCGGTGGGCCGGGATGCGGCTGTCCGCGGCGCAGCTGGCCGGCTGGTCGTTCCTGATGTCCTCGGCGCACGGCGCCGGGCTGATGCTGCTGCCGGTGCTGGCCACGACG
>NZ_JBEZGQ010000685.1:0-4645 GCF_040650095.1 Actinoplanes sp. NPDC048791
GCCGGCCGGCCGATGGGGTCCCGCCGGGGGTGCATGCGGGTCCAATCGGCCCGGCGGATGGGTGTCCGGTGGTCGGCACCCATCCGCCGAACCCCCTGCCGCGCGGTCCCAGCGACTGCCGGCGGTCCGGTCGCCGTCCCCACAGGCGGACGACGGCCGGGCCCTGAACGCGGCGGCGGACCAATTCCCCTGTCCGCCGTCCGGAGCCGGTCGACTCCGGCGCCCTGGGGTGAGGCGTCGCGAACGACCGGCGGGGCGGGTGGGTGTTCGGTGGTCGGCACCCACCCGCTACCCCCGCCGCCCGTCCTGCTCCGGGGCGCTCCCTCCCTGAGAGAAAGGCGCAACCGCTCGGCAAAGCGGACCTGTGCCCGAGTAGGACGGGCGGCATCCAATCAGCCTGGCGGCCGCCCGACGGGTGGGCGGGCCGGGACCAGCAAAGAACGCTCACTAGGGTGGTCGGAGTGGAAAGAGCAGGCCGGATACTGACCGCACGACCGGGCGCCACCACGGCCGACGCGCTCGGCCTGCTGGCCGGTTTCGCACTGGACGCTGTCGTCGGCGACCCGAGGCGCTTCCATCCCGTAGCAGGGTTCGGGCAGGCGGCCGGAGCCTTGGAACGTCGTCTCTACGCACCGAACCGCTGGGCCGGCACCGCGTTCACCACGGCGGCGGTCGGCGTACCCGTGGCCGCAGGTCTCGCCGCCTCCCTCCTCACCCGCCGCCAGCCCGTCGCCCGAGCCGCGCTGGTCGCCGCCGCCACCTGGACCGTCCTCGGCGGCCGCACTCTGCGCCGCGAGTCAGCCGTCATGGCCACCCACCTGGAGAACGCCGATCTGCCAGCAGCTCGCGGCCGCCTCAACCACCTCTGCGGCCGCGACCCGTCGACACTCGACGAGCCCGAGCTGGCCCGCGCCACCGTCGAATCGGTCGCCGAGAACACTTCCGACGCCGTCGTCGCGCCGCTGTTCTGGGGCGGATTGTTCGGGCTGCCCGGCCTGCTCGGCTACCGGGCCGCCAACACCCTCGACGCCATGGTCGGACACCGGTCGCCGCGTTACGCCCGCTTCGGTACGCCGTCCGCGCGGCTCGACGACGCCCTCAACCTGCTGCCCTCGCGGCTCACCGGTCTGCTGACGATCGCCGCGGCGCCGCTGGTCAAGGGACGCCCGGCTGAGGCGCTGCGGGTGTGGCGCCGGGACCGCAACGATCACCCCAGTCCCAATGCCGGCCAGTGTGAGTCGGCCATGGCCGGGGCTCTGGGGGTACGGCTGGGCGGGCGGAACGTCTACTTCGGGCGTACCGAAACCAGGCCGTTGCTGGGTGACGGACCACGCCCGTCCGCCAGTCATCTGCGTCGCGCCGCGCGGCTTTCGGGAGCGGTCGGCGCGGGCGCCGTCGTGCTCGCCGCCGGCGTTGCGTTGCTCCGGGCCGCTGTGGTTCGCCGGGCAGGTAAGCGATGAGCGGGGGACTGCTGGTCGCCGGCACCACGTCCGACGCTGGTAAGAGTGTGCTCACCGCCGGCATCTGCCGGTGGCTGCACCGCCGGGGCGTCAAGGTTGCCCCCTTCAAGGCGCAGAACATGTCCAACAACTCGGTTGTCGTGGTCGGTGCCGACGGGCGCGGCGGCGAGATCGGCCGGGCCCAGGCCATGCAGGCCGCGGCGTGCGGGATCGCCCCGGACATCCGCTTCAACCCGGTGCTGCTCAAGCCGGGCAGCGACTTCTCCAGCCAGGTCGTGTTGCTCGGGCAAGCCGTCGACACTGTGACCGCGGGCAACTACAGGTCGCTGCGGCCGCGGCTCGCCGAGACTGCGCACGCGACCCTGGCCGAGCTGCGGGCCGAGTACGACGCGGTGATCTGTGAGGGCGCCGGCAGTCCGGCGGAGATCAACCTGCGGGACGGGGACTTCGTCAACATGGGTCTGGCGCGGCACGCCGGGCTGCCGGCGATCGTGGTGGGGGACATCGACCGCGGTGGGGTCTTCGCGGCGTTGTTCGGCACGGTCGCGCTGCTCAGTCCCGAGGACCAGGCGCTGGTCAGCGGCTTCGTCATCAACAAGTTCCGCGGTGATCTCGGGTTGCTGCGGCCCGGGCTCGACATGATCACGGCTGCCACCGGGCGGCCGGTGCACGGCGTGCTGCCTTTCAACCTGGACGTGTGGCTCGACGCCGAGGACTCCCTGGCGTACGGGCGGATGCTCGGCCGGCCCGCCGCGCCGCGCGGCACCGAGTGGTTGCGGGTTGCCGTGGTCCGGCTGCCGCGGATCTCCAACGCCACCGACGCCGAGGCCCTCGCCACCGAGCCCGGCGTTCAGGTGCGCCTCACCATCGAGCCGGCCGAGATCGCCGACGCCGACCTGGTCGTGCTGCCCGGCTCCAAGGCCACGGTCAGCGACCTGGCATGGCTGCGCGAGACCGGCCTGGCCGACGCGATCCGCGTGCACGCCGCGGCCGGCAAGCCGCTGGTCGGCATCTGCGGCGGCTTCCAGATGCTCGCCGGGACGATCCACGACGACGTCGAGAGCCGCCGGGGCACCGTGCCGGGCCTCGGCCTGCTTCCGGTGGACATCACCTTCGGTGAGCGCAAGACCCTGGCCCGGTCGCGCGGCGCGGCCTGGGGGCAGGTCCCGGTGAGCGGCTACGAGATCCATCACGGGTACGTGTCCGCCGGCGATCCGGCGCCACTGCTGACGTACGCGGACGGCACGCCCGAAGGTGCAGTGGTCGGCGCGGTCTGCGGGACGCACTGGCACGGCGCCTTCGAGTCGGACGAGTTCCGTCGCCGGTTCCTGACCGAGGCGGCACGGCAGGCGGGCCGGCACGGCTTCGTGGTCGCCCCGGACACCCGCTTCGCGGAGGTACGCGAACGCGCGCTCGACGTCCTCGGCGACCTCGTCGAGGAGCACCTCGACACCGACGCCCTGTGGCGGCTCATCGAGTCCGGGCCGCCGCGTGGCCTTCCCTTCATCCCGCCGGGTGCGCCCGATGGCGGCTGAGACGTTCGCTGCGCTCGCGGAGCGAATCCTTCAAGAACCGCCCCGGCTGGGACCGGTACGGCTGATAGCCGTCGACGGGCCCAGCGGGGCGGGCAAGAGCTGGTTCGCGGCTCGGCTGGCCAAGGCCGCTGACATCCCCGTCGTGCACACCGACGACCTGCTCGACGGCTGGGAGGACCAGTTCAGCTTCTGGGCACGGCTTGAGGAACAGGTGCTCGACCCGTTGCGTCACGGCCGTCCCGCCGCTTACCGGCGGTACCTCTGGCACCGCCGGGCGTTCGGTGGGAATCCGGTCACTGTTGAGCCTGCTGAGGCCGTACTGCTGGAGGGTGTGACCGCCGCCCGGCGGGTGATTCGTCCGGAGCTTTCCTTCTCCGTCTTCGTCACCGCGCCGGCTGATCTGCGGTGGCGGCGGGCTTTGGCACGCGACGGTGCCGACGATGTTGCCTTCCGGGCGTACCTTGAGCGCTGGCGCGTGAACGAGGACCGGCACTTCGCCGCGGATGCCACCGCGGCGCACGTGGATCTCCTGGTCGACGGGGCCGCGGAGGGTTTCGACGATCGGTACGAACGGCTCTGGCCGGCGCCGCCGGACTGAACCACGATCAGCCGCGTTGGCGGCGGGAACGGTGGACGGACGATGACGACCGAGGAAGAGAACCGGCCGGCGCGGCGCCGGATCACGCTGACCGGCATCAGCTCGCGCGCCTGGGAGCACCCCGCCGACCGCGGCGCGCTCACCGCGCTGCGCGAGCTGCGGGGCTTCGACGACGTGGTGAAGGCGTTCTTCGGCATGTGGAACGAGCGCGGCTTCCGGCTGTCGTTCCTCGCCGGCTCGATCCGGGTCGACCACCGTCAGTATCCGCGCGTCTACCAGCGCTTCGCCGAGGCTGCCGCCACGCTCGACGTGGCCGAGCTGCCCGAGCTCTACGTGAGCCAGTCGCCGGTGATCAACGGCCAGGCGATCGGCATGGACAAGCCGTTCATCGTCATCACCACCGCCGCGGTCGAAAAGCTCGATGACGAGGAGCTGCGCGCCCTGCTGGGTCACGAGATCGGGCACGTGCGCAGCGGGCACGCCGTCTACAAGACCATCATGATGATCCTCACCCGGTGGGCCGCGAGCCTGAGCTGGCTGCCGGTCGGCGCGATCGCCCTGCGCGCCATCATCGCCGCCATGTACGAGTGGTGGCGCAAGGCCGAGCTCTCCGCCGACCGCGCGGGCCTGCTCGCCGGTCAGGACCCGGCCGCGTCGCTGCGGCTGCTCATGAAGCTCGCCGGTGGCGGCGACCTCTCCCAGATCGACACGGCCGCGTTCCTCGAGCAGGCCGCCGAGTACGAGGGCGGGGGAGACCTGCGCGACAGCATCCACAAGCTGGGCATGACCGCCTGGAGCACCCACCCGGTGCCCGTCGCGCGCGCCGCCGAGCTGCGCAAGTGGGTCGACTCCGGCGATTACGGCCGGATCCTCGGCGGGGACTACCCGCGTCGCGACTCCGACGGCAACGCCTCGGTCACCGAGGACGTCAAGGCCGCCGCCGACTCGTACCGTGAGTCCTTCAACACCTCGCAGGACCCGCTCGTCGGCCTGCTCCGCAAGCTCGGCGACGGCGCCGCCGACCTGGCCGGATCCGCCGCGCGCGGCGCCCG
>NZ_JBEZGQ010000686.1:0-4634 GCF_040650095.1 Actinoplanes sp. NPDC048791
GGCGCGGATCGGCGGCCGCCGCTACCGCGCCTGACCGGCGTCGGGCCGGTCCAGCCCGAGGATCAACCGCATCGTGGTGGACTTGCCCGACCCGTTGGGGCCGAGGAAACCGGTGACACTGCCCGGCCGTACGTCGAAGCTGAGCGCGTCGACGGCGAGCGTCCGGCCGTATCGCCTGGTGAGATTCCGGGCCTCGATCATCCGGACTCCTTCCGTAGTCGGTGCCTACGGAAAGTCACGCTATGCAGCTGGCGGGCCGGAAAGGACCCGGCTGACGGCCGTCTTCCGCTGGGGGATATCCCCCAGATCGGGGCTCCGGCGCCGCCGGGTCAGGCGGTGATGCGGCCTTCGACGGCGCCCAGGGCGATATCCGTCCGGTGGTGGGAGCCCTCCAGCGTGATGCCCTCCACCAGCGCATAAGCCGCCGCCCGGGCCGCAGCCAGATCGGCCCCGGTAGCGGTCGCGCTGAGCACCCGCCCACCGGCCGACACCAGCGCACCGTCCTCCCGGCGGGCCGTGCCCGCGTGGATCACACCCGGCTGCTCGCCGCCGGTGATCACGTCGCCGGTGCGCGGCGTGCCGGGGTAGTTGTGGCTGGCCACGACGACCGTCACCGCCGCGCCTTCGTGCCAGCGCAGCGCCGGGAAGTCAGCCAGCATGCTCGTCGCCGCCGCGTGCAGCAACTCGCCCAGCGGCGTCGCCAGCAGAGCCAGCACCACCTGCGTCTCCGGGTCGCCGAAGCGCGCGTTGAACTCGATGACCTTCGGGCCTTTGCCGGTCAGCGCCAGCCCCACGTAGAGCAGCCCGGCGAACGGCGTGCCCCGCTCCCGCATCTCGGCCAGCGTCGGCATGACGGTCTCGGCCATCACCCGCTCGACGAGGTCGTCCGGCGCCCAGGACAGCGGCGCGTAAGCCCCCATGCCGCCCGTGTTCGGCCCGGCGTCGCCGTCGAGGGCGCGCTTGAAGTCCTGGGCCGGCATCAGCGGCACCGCGGCTGTGCCGTCGGTCACCACGAACAGCGACACCTCGGGCCCGTCGAGGAACTCTTCGATGACCACCCGGCCGCAGTCGCGCGCGTGCTCCTCGGCGACGGTGCGGTCGTCGGTCACCACCACACCCTTGCCTGCGGCGAGACCGTCGTTCTTCACCACGTACGGCGGGCCGAAGTCGTCGAGCGCGGCCGCCACCTCGGCATCGGTGGTGCACTCGTAGGACCGGCCGGTGGGCACGCCCGCGGCGGCCATCACGTCCTTGGCGAACGCCTTCGAGCCCTCCAACCGGGCCGCCGCCCCGCTCGGGCCGAAGCAGGCGATGCCCTTGGCTCGCACGGCATCGGCCACGCCGGCCACCAGCGGCGCCTCGGGACCGATCACCACCAGGTCGGCGGCGACCTCGACAGCGAGGGCGGCCACCGCGGCCGGGTCGGTGGCGGTGACGTCACGCAGCTCGGCGACCGCGGCGATGCCGGGGTTGCCGGGGGCAGCGATCAGTCGCTCCACCGAGGGGTCCGCGGCGAGGCCGACGGCAAGGGCGTGCTCGCGGCCGCCGGATCCGATCAGAAGTACACGCACGCCGCAGATCCTACGGGCCAGGGTTGATCTCCCGCGCGCTCGTCCACAAGTCCACAAAGCACCGATATCGTCCTGTGGACAACGCTGTGGATAACCGGCGGGCGGCGGATCGCCGCGTCGCGTAAACTTCGGCAGTACCCGGGCCTCTCCGCGTACGACGTGTGTCAACGGAAGGCGTCAGTCAAGTGCCGGTGATCGTGTTGGTCGGCGCCCAGTGGGGCGACGAGGGCAAGGGCAAGGCCACGGACCTCCTGGGCGACCGGATCGACTACGTGGTCAAGTTCAACGGCGGTAACAACGCCGGCCACACCGTCGTGATCAAGGGCGAGAAATACGCCCTGCACCTGCTGCCCAGCGGCATCCTCACCCCCGGCGTCACCCCGGTGATCGGCAACGGCGTGGTGGTCGACCTGGCGGTGCTGTTCGAGGAGATCGACGGCCTGGAGGCGCGCGGCATCGACACCTCCCGCCTGCGGATCAGCGCGAACGCCCACGTCATCGCGTCGTACAACCGGACGCTGGACAAGGTCAGCGAGCGCTACCTGGGCGCCCGGCGGATCGGCACCACCGGCCGCGGCATCGGCCCGACGTACGCCGACAAGATGAACAGGCTCGGCGTCCGCATCCAGGACCTCTTCGACGAGTCGATCCTGCGCCAGAAGGTCGAAGCCGCCCTGAGCTTCAAGAACCAGGTGCTCTCGAAGATCTACAACCGCAGCGCGATCAAGCCCGACGAGGTCATCGCCGAGCTGCTCTCCTACACCGAGCGGCTGCGCCCGATGGTCGCCGACACCGCGCTGGAGCTCTCCCAGGCGCTGGACAACGGCAAGGTCGTGCTCTGCGAGGCCGGCCAGGCCACCCTGCTGGACGTCGACCACGGCACGTACCCGTTCGTCACCAGCTCCAACGCGACCGCCGGCGGCGCCTGCACCGGCTCCGGCATCCCGCCCACCCGGGTCGACCGGGTCGTCGCGGTGCTCAAGGCGTTCACCAGCCGGGTCGGTGAGGGTCCGTTCCCCACCGAGCTGCACGACGAGGTCGGCGACTATCTGCGTAAGGTCGGTCACGAGTACGGCACCACGACCGGCCGCCCCCGCCGCATCGGCTGGCTCGACCTGGTGATGGGCCGCTACGCCCAGCGGATCAACGGCGTGACCGACTTCGCCCTGACCAAACTGGACAATTACGACGGGCTGGACGAGATCCCGGTCTGCGTGGCGTACGAGGTGAACGGGGTGCGGCACGACGAGATGCCGTACAGCCAGAGCGACTTCCACCACGCCACCCCGATCTACGAGACGCTGCCCGGCTGGAAGAAGGACATCAGCGGCGCCCGCAGCTTCGCCGAGCTGCCCGACAACGCCCAGCGCTTCGTCGAGTTCGTCGAGGAACGGATCGGCGCGCGGATCTCCGTGGTCGGCGTCGGCCCGGGCCGCGAGGAAGTCATCGAGCGGCACTCGGTGCTGAGCGAGGCCTGAGCCGTGTACGACGTCATCGTGCTCAGCCTGGCCGAGGGTGGCGGTTCGGCCGCGGGTGCCTGCGGTTCGGCGTGCGGGGGCTGCGGCTCCGCCGAGCAGGAGGTTTGCGACACTCCGCGCGTACCGGTGCTGAAGTGCGTGGATGCCCTCACCGCGGCCGGCGCGCGGGTCGAGACCGTGACCGCATCCTCGGATGCGGAGATCGACGCGGTGATCGCCCGCTTCGACGCGCCGGCGCGGCCGGACGGCCTCGCCTGGCCCGACCCGGAGAGCAAGCTGCGGCTGGTCGTCGCGACGGCGACGGACGGCCAGCTCAGGGCGGTGATGCGCCGGCTGGTCCGGCGGTACGCGCCGCCGCCGAGCAAACGCCCGGCCGACCTCGACGAGAGCCGCACTGTGCCGGACCTGCCGCCGGTGGCGATTCTGCCGCTCGACCCGGCCAACAGCACCGACCTCGCCGCCCAGCTGGGCCTGCCCCGCGACCCGGCCGCGGTCGCCGCCGCGGTGCTCGGTGGCACGGTCCGCCGCCTTGATCTGTTGCGCAACGACGGCGGCTCGGTGACGGTGGACGGCGCGCTGGTCGGCGGCGCCGACGACGCCGGAAAGGCGGTGCCGTGGCGAGGTCGCATCGAGGTTGATGACGCTGTGCTCTCCGACGGCACCGACCAGATCATCGCCTGCGCGATCGGCAACGCGGGCGCCTACGCCGAGTTCGACGGCCTGCCGCTGCTCGGCACGCCGGACCCGACCGACGGCCGGGTCGAGGTCGCGGTGGCGGTCCCGGTGCTGGTCAAGCAGCTCTTCAAAAAGCCGAGGGTACGCGTAGAGGTGCGCCGCGCCCGGGGCCGAGCCGTGTCGGTCCTACCCCGCGACGGCGAGCTGCAGTTCCTCGACGACGGCGTGGCCGGGACGATGAACCGCAAACGCTCGTGGTGGACCGAGCCCGGCGCCTGGGCGGTGTACGCGGGATGACCCTTTGTGCGAGTCTGAACTAGCACTCAGGTACGAATCTTTGGAAATACGGGGAGGTCGCATCCGTGGAGGACGAGAACGCCGACCGCGTCTACGTCCCGGGTACGAACGGCACGCAACCCGACCGGGACGTCGAGCCGTTCTGGCCGCCGGAGGAGTTGAACGCTCCGGTGCACGGTGGCAAGCCGGTGCCCCGGGACGCACCGCAGGCTTTCCCGCTCCCGCCGGCCCCGCCGGTGACCACCCCGCCGGTGCCTGCCCCGCAACAGGGCGACCCGAGCGTCTACCGGCCGACGGACCGCGTGGTGACGCCACCGCCCGCACCACCGATGTACCACCAGCAACCGCCCCAGCCCCAGATCCCCCAGCCGCGGCCCGCGCCCGGTCCGGATGGCGGCGGAGCACAGCCCTGGCCGAACATCCCACCCCGCACGGGATCTACGGCGGCGGGACACTTCTCCGCTTCTGCCCACGTTTCGCCGCCGCCGACCACTTCGGACGCCGCGCCGCACGGTACGGGCAGCGCGGCACCGTTCTCCGGACCGACGCCCAGCGCGCCGGTCAGCGGCGGACCGCGCCCCGACGGACCGCCGGCCACCGGCCACGGACCGGC
>NZ_JBEZGQ010000687.1:0-4632 GCF_040650095.1 Actinoplanes sp. NPDC048791
CCCGCACCGGCGCCCGGCACGCGGTGCACGGCCTCGGTCCCCTGCCGGCCGAGGCCTGGGACTGGTTCGGGGCGCGGCTCAGCGACCTGAGCAGCCAGTGGGAGGTGCCGGACCTGCCGGAAACCATCCTCGACACTCCGTACCTGGACAACTGCCCGCCGGCTCTGCAGGCGGACGCCGTCCGCGCCTTCCGCAACCGCCGGCCGCTGCGCCCGACCTCGGGCGAAGTCCTGCCCGGCGAACGCCTGCCGTGGAACGCGGACGAGCTGCCCTACGAACGCAGCCTGCACCTGACCCTGGGCACACTGTTCTTCGGCGCGACCGACGTCTTCCAGACCGCACTGGCCGGCCTCCGTGATTTGCCGGTCAACGTGCTGGTCACGGCCGGGCCCGGCAGCGACCCGGACCGCTTCGGCCCGCAGCCGGCGAACGTCCGCATCGCCGACTTCGCACCGCACGCCCTGCTGCTGCCGCAATGCGCGGGCCTGGTCACCCAGGGCGGAGCGAGCACGATCGTCGCCGCGCTCTGCCACGGCCTGCCGCACCTGATCCTGCCGCAGGGCGCGGACCAGTTCGCCAACAGCGCGACGGCAGTGGAGGCGGGCGTGGCCTTGGTGGTGCCGCCGGCGGATCTCTCAGTGGAAACGGTTGCGCACACCGCGACCGAGCTGTTGGAGGACACTTCCCTGACGCGCCGGGCCCGGGTCGTTCAGGCCGAGATCAACGGCATGCCCGCCGCCGAGGAAGTCCTGCAGACGCTCCTCGACACACCACGCTGAGCGCGGGCTTCACCCCGCGATGTGTGCTGCCGCGGCGTGCACGACCGGGGCGAGGTCGGCGCCGTCGATCGCCGCGCCGGGCCGGAACGGAAGCCGCGCGAGCCGTTCGACGCCGCCGGCCCAGATGGTGCGATCGTCAGGCGCCGGCGCGTGCAGCTCCGTCTCCGCACCGCAGCAGGGGCACCGGAAGTACGCCATGTTCTCCACCCCGCCCAGCACCGGCGTCCGCACCTCGCGCAGGGTGGTGAGGGCCCGGCCGGTGTCCAGATGGGAGACCTCGGCCGGCGTGACCACCAGGATCGTCGCCACCCGGCCGGCCCCGGACAGCACGCCCTGCTGGGTGAAGCTGATACCGGGCGGCAGATCAACCAGGAGGACCTCGACGTCGCCCCAGGCCGTTTCCCCGATGAGCCGGCCGAGCATGAGGTCGGCCAGGTCGGAACCGAGCGCCAGACCCTGGCCGCCGGCCATCAGGAACCCCGCGGACGCGACCTTGAGGCCGTCCACCTCCATCGCTTCCAGCCCGGAACCGCCGCGGGTCCACCGCGCGAGGGTGACCGACCGGGCCGGCACGTCACGGCGCAGACCGAGCATCCGCGGCACGTCGGGACCGGCGATGTCAGCATCGACCAGCCCGGTCCGATAACCGGCCCGGACCAGCTCGCGCCCGAGCGCGACGGCGATGCTCGACTTGCCCACTCCGCCTTTGCCACTGGCGACGGCGACGATCGGCAGCTGCGTCCGGCCCGGTGTCTCCATGCGGCAACGGTACCGACGGCCAGGGCGGGGACCGCCTCGCGATCCCCGCCACCGGCAACTCAGAGAACTCGGTGCACCCAGCCGAACGGATCCTCGGCCCGGCCCCGCTGGATGTCCACGAGCTGCTGGCGCAGCCCCATGGTGACCTCGCCGGAGCCGCCATCGGCCACGGTGAACTCGCCCTCCGGCGAACGCACAGTGCCGATCGGGGTGATGACAGCCGCGGTGCCACAAGCGAAAGCCTCGCGGATCCGGCCCGAGGCCGCCCCGGAACGCCATTCCTCGAAGCTGACCGGCCGCTCCTCGACCCGGCGCCCGTCCCGCTCCGCCAGCTTGATGACCGAGTCGCGGGTGATGCCGGGCAGGATCGTGCCGGTCAGCGGCGGCGTCGCCAGCGAGCCGTCGTCCAGCACGAAGAACACGTTCATGCCGCCGAGCTCGTCGACGTACTTGCGCTCGACGGCGTCCAGGTAGACCACCTGGTCGCAGCCGTGCTCGATCGCCTCGGCCTGGGCGGAGAGGCCGGCCGCGTAGTTGCCGCCGCACTTCGCCGCGCCCGTGCCGCCGGGCGCCGCCCGGGTGTAGTCGGGCGTGATCCAGACCGTCACCGGCTTGACCCCGCCGCTGAAGTAGGCGCCCACCGGCGAGGCGATCACCAGGTAGAGGTATTCCATCGACGGGCGCACACCGAGGAAGACCTCGCTCGCGTACGCGAACGGGCGCAGGTAGAGGCTGCCCTCGTCGCTCTCCGGGATCCAGCCGCGGTCGATCTTGATCAGCTGGCGCAGGGACTCCAGGAACATCGACTGCGGCAGCACCGGCATGGCCATCCGCTGGGCGGACTGCCCGAAGCGGGCGGCGTTGGCGTCCGGGCGGAACATCGTCACGCCGCCGTCCGCAGTCGTGTAGGCCTTCAGGCCCTCGAAGATCTCCTGCGCGTAGTGCAGCACCGCGGACGCGGGGTCCATCGGGATGGGGGCGCGGGCTTCGACCCGGGGCTCGTACCAGCCTTTGCCCTCCGCATACCGGACGGTGACCATGTGATCGGTGAAGATCCGGCCGAAGCCCGGGTTGGCCAGCAGTGTGGTCCTGTCCGCGTCGCTTACGGGCGCCGGGTTCGGACGGATCTCGAAGTCGAGGTTGTCACCACCACTCATGGCAGTTGACCTGCTTTCTGTCACAAAGAATGAAGAGGTAGCACCCGCAGTGCTCCATGAACTTACCCCGAACGGTCGTTCAAAGCCGACAGCCGGGCAGCGCCCTTCCGACCACCCCGCCACCGGCCCCGGGCCGGACTGAGGACAGCCTTCAGCGACCGCCGTCGCGACGGCGGGATGACGCGGGTGTGAAGGTGAGTCAGGCGGCCGCGGTGGCGGCGACCCGGTCTCCGACCTCGGCGGTACGCAGCGGCGCGCCCGGCGTGCGGGACGCGACCTCGGCCGCGACCGCCTCGGATACTCGGCGGGCCTCGTCGGGGTGCCCGAGATGCTCGAGCAGCAGCGACGCGGAGAGGATGGCGGCCGCCGGGTCGGCGATGCCCTGGCCGGCGATGTCCGGCGCGGAGCCGTGCACCGGCTCGAAGGTCGAGGGGTACTTGCGCTCCGGGTTGACGGAGCCGCTGGCTGCCATGCCGATGCCGCCGGTCACGGCAGCGGCGATGTCGGTGAGGATGTCACCGAAGAGGTTGTCGGTCACCACCACGTCGTAGCGCTGCGGGTTGCTCACCATGAACATGCTCGCGGCGTCGATGTGCTGGTATTCCGTGGTGACGTCGGGGAACTCGGCGGCGACCGCGGCGAAGGTGCGCGCCCAGAGCCCGCCCGCGTGGGTGAGCACGTTCGTCTTGTGCACGAGGGTCAGGTGGCGCCGCTCGCGGCGCTGCGCCCGGCCGAACGCGTCGCGCACGACCCGCTCGACGCCGTGCCGGGTGTTCAGGCTCTCCTCGGTGGCGATCTCGGCGGGGGTGTCCTTGTGCAGGACGCCGCCGGCGCCGACGTAGAGACCCTCGGTGCCCTCGCGGACCACGACCATGTCGATCTCGCCGGGCTTGAGGCCGGCGAGCGGGCTGACCGTGCCGGGCCAGAGCCGGGACGGGCGCAGGTTGACGTACTGGTCGAAGTCGAAGCGGAGCTTGAGCAGCAGGCCACGCTCGAGGACGCCGGGCGGGACGCTGGGGTCACCGATGGCGCCGAGCAGGATGGCGTCGTGCGCGGCCAGCTCGTCCTGGATGGCCTGCGGGAGAACCTCTTTGGTGCGGTTGTAGAAGCGCGCACCCAGGTCGTAGTCGTCGAACTCCGCATCCGGGAGGACGGCCTCGATCACCTTGCGCGCCTGCGCGGTCACCTCGGTCCCGATGCCGTCGCCGGCCACCACCGCGATCCGCGCCACCGTCACGTCCACTCCCTCAGTCGGTCCGACCGCTCGACCTTAGTCCGCCGTCCCGATCACTGACACGGCGGTCCCAGAGTATGGGTGAAGATTCGTTAAGGACCCCGGACGCGAACAACCCCCGTCGATCGCGGCAACGATCGCGGGGGCTGTCACGACAGGTACGCGTGGCTCGCGCCCGCCGGGGGTGCATCCTCCACGCGGAGCGACCACGACAGCATCACCCGAAGACACGGCCATGGAGCCCGCGCGGCAGGACCAACGCTAGCGATGCGGACTAATGTCGCGCAAGACGCATCCCCCGCGTGTCGGGGCGACAACCGGCTTCACCGCCCGGCGGTATGGCACCATGCGCCGGTGAGTTTCGACCTCGTGGTGTGGGCCATGGACAACACGGCCATGCCGGATGACGTGCGTGCCGCGAACGCCCGGTGCGCCCGCGGCGAGCACCCACAGCGCCCCGCCGATCCGCGCGTCGTCGCCTTCTATGACGCCCTGACCAGCAACTACCCCGACCGCGGACCACGCGCGACGCTGCCCGGCACGCCCTGGGCGAGCGCCCCGCTGCACGCCGCGGCGGACCACATCCAGATGCGCCTGGACGAGCAGTGCCCGGACGCGGTGCTCGAGACGATCGAGAAACTGGCCGGCGAGCTCAATCTCGACCTGCTCGACCTCCAGGACGGCACGGTTTATCCGCCCCCGG
>NZ_JBEZGQ010000688.1:0-4619 GCF_040650095.1 Actinoplanes sp. NPDC048791
GGGCCACCAGCTCCTCGAACGCGAACGGCTTGGGCAGGTAGTCGTCGGCGCCGAGCTGCAGTCCTTCGACCCGGTCGGCCACGGTGACGCTGGCCGTGAGCATCAGCACCCGGGTCAGCGCCCCGGAGGCGACCAGGGCGGCGCAGATCTCGTCACCGTGCATGCCGGGCAGGTCCCGGTCCAGCACGACGACGTCGTAGCGCGTCACGTACGCCATCTCGTGCCCGGTCAGTCCGTCGTACGCGACGTCGACCGCCATCCCCTTGCGGCGCAGCCCCCGGGCGATCGCGTCACAGAGGTTCCGCTCGTCTTCCACCACCAGCACGCGCACCCGGGGCCCTCCGCGTTCGAAAAATGTGGATCCACCGCACAGCCTTGCCGCCGGCCCGTAAAGAGGCCGTGAGTGCAGGCTACCGGGCAGTTACTACTCGGTCAGGGGCCAGATTGCGACGGCGGCGTCGATGCGGCGGCAGACGAGCACGTCGGTCGTGGCCTGGCAGTCGCCGGAGACGGTGGTGGCCGTGCCGAGCACCCGTACGGTGAGCCGCGCCGGGTCCAGCAGCGCGTAGAAGACGATGTCGTCGCCGATGCGCTGCCGCAGCCCCACCACGGTCCCGTCGGCCCGGGGTGGCCCGGCGGCCCGCCAGGCGCCGAAGTCGCCGTGCACGGCACCGGTGCCCGGCTCGACCACCGCCAGCGGGTAGCTGCCTTCCAGCCCTTCGTTGCCGCTGACCAGCAGATACGTCCCGGCCTCGGCGGCGGTCGTCCAGCGTTTCTCGGTCCAGCGCAGCCGGCCGGTGCCGGGGTCGAGGGCCTGGACCCCGCCGCGGTATCCGAAGACGCAGATGGCGTCGAGGCAGTCCTGCACCCAGCGCCCGGACAGCTCGACGGTGCTGTGCCAGCGCGGGACGAGCCCGGCCAGGGTGTACGCGGTGATTCCGCCGAGCCCGCCGATGAGGACCAGGTCGCCGGTGGGCCACACGGTGATGCCGCGCCGGGACCAGCCGGACGGCGCGGCGGCGTCGCCCTCGGTGACCAGGGTGCCGGTCGTGGTGTCGCGGACCTCGATGTGCCCGTCCGTGGTCGCCGTGATGAGCCGGTGCGGGAAGCCGTCGGCGAGGGCGGCCGGGGTCGTGTAGCCCTGGGACGGCTGCTCGAAGGACCAGCGGGTGCGTCCGGTGACCAGGTCGAGGCCGAACCAGTGCAGGTCGCCGTACTGGGGACTGTTCTCCCGCAGCAGCACGAGGTGGTCCGGCACCGAGACGCTCAGCAGCCGGGCCGGGGCCCGCCAGAGCGCCCGGTCGGTGCCGGCCGTCAGCGCCACCGTCGCCTCGGCGCCGACGGTGTCGACCTGGTATGACACCAGCACCGTCGACCCCACCGAGGTGACCTGGAAGATCGCCCCGGTGACGGCGACCGTGGTCCGCGACTGCAGCTCCCCGGCCGGCAGCGCGTACGTGCTGACGATCTTGTGCTGGATCGCGGGGTCGTTGGTCTCGGGGCCGGCGCTGACGACGTAGAGGCGGTCCTGTTCGACGAACATGTTGTCGCCGAGGCGGGCCGGCACGATGACCGGTCCGACGGGGGCCGCACGGGCCGCCGCGCCGCCCAGGACGACCAGCAGGACGGTGGACAGGGCAGCCAGCGCGGCCCGGAAGCGGTGCGGCCGGTGGCGGGACGCCACGGTCTCGCTCGGCAGCGTGCCGTGCTGCTCGCCGAGGTCGATCAGGACGTCGCCCACGCCGTCATTGTGCGCCCGGCAACCGGTTTCCGCGTGGGTCAGGCGCGGAAGGCCCACACCTCGACCCGGTCCCCCACCCGGCAGGCGACAACTCCGGGGACGGCCTGGCACTGCACGGTCATGTCGGGCAGGCGGCCCAGCAGCTGAACCTCGGTGGCGCCCGGCCGGAGCAGACCGAAGGCGGTGGTCCGGTCCCTGTTCAGGTGGCTCAGCAGGAAGGCGCCGCCGGCCTGTACCGGGAACTGGTACTGCCACGGGGAGAGGTCGATCAGCGGCCGGCCGGTGCCGGCGTCGGCGGTCCGCACCGGGGTGGTCATCCCCTGCAGTTCGAGCACCGCGTCGGGGCCGAACGCGATCAGGTCCGTGTCGGCGATCCGCCAGCGGTCGGCACCGGTACGCGGGTCCAGCACGACCAGTTCCTCGACCTTGCTGACACAGAGCAGCCCCGAGCAGACGCTGGAGTTGCCCGCCGGGTCCGGCCTGTTCTGCCGCCAGAGCTCTGCCAAGGTGTCCAGCGCGTACGCGATCACCGGCCCGCCCGTGCCGAAGGAGCCGTAGTGCACCAGCACCGTGTTCCCGACGACCTCGCCCGCCTCGGCCCGTACGCCGTCGAGCAGGGGCACGGGCCGCTCCCGCAGCACCTCACCGGTCGCCGGGGAGATCAGGCTCAGCTTGTCGGAGGAGAGCACCACCACGCCGTTGCCCGGGTCGGCCGTCCAGGCGGTGAAGACCGAGCCCGGGAAACTGAGCGTCCACCGCCGGGTCCCGGTGCCGAGGTCGAGGCCGCGCAGCTCCGTACGCCGCGCCGGCTCGGTGTGCAGGGATCCGCTGTTGGTGCCGTAGAGCTGGCCGGGGTCGCCGGACGCCGGGTCGTACTCGGTGCCGGGGCGGAAGATCTCCTCCTCCACGTACGCGACCGTGTCGCTGACCGGCTGCACGGCCACCGGCGACGTCCACCGCACGGCTCCGGTGCGGGCGTCGAGCACGGTGACGCTGCGCCCGGCGCGCACCACGGTGATGTCGGGTGTCGCCTCGGCCACGAAGAACGGGTCCTCGTTCGTGCTGCTCCGGTAGCTCCAGAGCCGGCGCAGCGGCTGGGCCTGCCAGGCGGTGAGCGTCCGCGGCTGGGCGTCGAGATCCATCGCGTACAGGATGCCGTCGATCAGCTGGTAATCGCCGCTGGCCGGGACCGGCACCGCGCCGACGCGCTGCCAGATCGTGGCGGCCGGCGGAGCCGCGCCGGCAAGCGCGAACAGGAGCAGGGCAGCCAGGGCGAGACCGGCCCGGCGGTAGAAGTACGCGGGCGGTGGCGTGGCCGGAGCGGGCGGAGCCGGGGTCTCGGGGCTCAGCTCGATCAGCGCCACGCTCACTCCTTCCGCCGGTAGGCCCACACCACCAGTTCACCGGTCGACTCCCGGCAGACGAGCCGGTCGGGCACGGACTGGCAGTCGCCGGTGCCGGCCGGCAGATCGGCCAGCAGCTCCGGTCGCGCGTCACCGGGGGCGGCGACCGCGACCATGGTACGGCTTCCCGAGTCGACCAGCCTGGTCACGAGCAGGTGGTCGCCGCCGCCGGGGCCGGAGACCAGCCGCCAGCCGTGCAGGTCGACCAGCACCTGCCCGGTCGCCGGATCGATCATGCCGACCGGGTCCGTCTCCCCGGCCGGTGTCCCGTACGCGATGACCGCCGCACCCCGCTGCTCGATGCTGCGCCAGCCGGGCTGGAACCAGCGCTGGAGGCCGCCGCCGGGCTCGACGGCGCGGACCCCGTCCGGCCCGGTGAGGCAGATGAGCGTTCCGCAGGGGCTGACCCCGAACGCGTACCCGGCGGGCCGGCTCCAGCGCTGGTGCAGCGTCACCGGGTCGAAGGCGGTGACCATCCGGCCGGTGGGGGTGGGGTGTCGCAGCACCAGCAGCCCGCCCGCGACGCTGGGGTTGTCGGGGCCGTAGTCGGCGGGCGGCAGCTCGGCGCTGGTGAGCAGGCGACCGTTGTCGAGGTCGTGCACGGCGGCGGTGCGGTTGTCGTGCATGAGCAGCATCCGTGGCCCGCTGTCGTCCGGCCCCGGCACGCCCATCAGCACGGCTGTCGAAGGGACGGTCACCTGCCAGCGGGTCGTACCGGTGGCGGGCCCGATCGCGTCCACCGGACCCTGCACCCGGCGCCCGGAGCCGGAGCTGCGTACGCCGGAGACCGCGAGCAGGGCGCTGGAGCCGGGGATGGTGACGACGTTGCCGGAGCGCCGCCACTGGGCAGCGCCGGTCCGCAGCGAGACAGCCGTGGTGCCCGGGTCACCTTGATTGCCCGACCAGGGCCGCATCAGCACCAGATCGGCGCCGGTGCGCAGCCGGTACGTCGGCGACGCGGAACCGGCCTGCCAGTTGAGCCGCCCGTCACCCAGGTCGTACGAGCTGAGCGTCCCGTAGGTCTGCGCGAGCAGGTCCCCCCGGTCGGTCAGGGTGTACGGATCCGCCGGGCCGAACGGCAGCGTCAGCACGGCCGTCAACGCCGGTGGTGGCGGCGCCGCCGAGGCCGCTGACGACAGCAGCACGATGACCGCCAGCAGCACCGGGGCGAACCAGTCCGGCGTGGTGGAGCGAGCCGGCCGCGCGTACTCCTCCGGCTCGCCCCGGGCCAGGCCGAGATCGATGATTACCGTATTGCCGCCGAATGTCTCCGCCGCCATGCCCCAAAGGTAACGGGCAGATAACGAAACGGATCGTTGACCTTCAGCGGCCGGGCGCTCAGCGCTGCGGCTGGTGCTCCGCGGCCGGGTCCTCGAGCTGCGAGACCCACTCGGTCACGTCGCGGGCGATGTCCTGCGCCGTGAGGCCCAGCGCGGCGAGGATCTCGGCGCGGGTGCCGTGCGGGTGGAAGCCGG
>NZ_JBEZGQ010000689.1:0-4615 GCF_040650095.1 Actinoplanes sp. NPDC048791
GCGAACAGCGGGTGGCCAAGATGTTCGGTCTGGAGGGTGAGAAGTGGACGCGGCACGCCAACCCCGTCAGCGTCTGGACCAGGTTCTCGGTCCTCCCGCTGCTCGCATTGTCGATCTGGAGCCGGGACTGGATCGGCTGGTGGTGCCTCGTGCCGGTCGTCGCCTCGCTGGTCTTCATGATGATCAATCCGCTGCTGTTCCCGAAGCCCCGGTCCACCCGCAACTGGGCGTCCAAAGGGGTCTTCGGCGAACGGGTCTGGTCCGAACGCACCACGGCCACACCCCCGGCCCAGTTCACCACGGCCGTGCTGAACGTGACGTACGCGGTCCAGCTCATCGGGGCGGCCGTGCTCGCCTACGGCCTGGTCCGGCTCCAGGTGGTCGACACCATCGCGGGCCTGGTGATCCTGCTGACCGCCAAGGCCTGGTACATCGACCGGCAGGTGTTGCTGTTCGAGGACATGAAGAGCCGCGATCCGCGGTACGCCCGGTGGGAGTACTGAGCCATGGCGTACCCGACAACCGTCACCGTGCTGGCGGCAACGCTGACCGCCGCCGGTATCGGGGCGAGTTGGCAGGCGATCGCCTCCCGGCGCGACCGGCGCCGGTTCCCGCCTCCCGGCGAGCTGATCGACGTGGGTGATCACCGCCTTCATCTGGTCGTGTCCGGCGAGCCGGGCGACGTGCCCACCGTCGTCCTGGAGTCGGGTATGGCGTCGATGTCGGCCAACTGGGCGTGGGTGCGGCGGGAACTGGCGCAGACCCGCCGCGTCGTCTCCTACGACCGGGCCGGTCTGGGATGGAGTGACCGTGCCACCGGCCCGATGGACGCTGCCACCAGCGCCGCCGACCTGCATGCCGTGCTCGGGGCCGCGGGCATCGGCCCGCCGTACGTGCTCGCCGGCCACTCGTACGGCGGGCTCGTCGTCCGGATGTTCGCCGACCGGTACCGCGACGAGGTCGCCGGGATCGTCCTGGTGGACTCCTCCCACCCCGACCAGTGGGTCACCATTCCCGCCGCACGGGAGGGACGAACGGTGGCGACGGCCAACCGGCTGACGGCGCTGAGCGCCCGTTTCGGCCTGCTGCGTCTGTTGCGGACGGAACGGCCGTTCATCGCCGGCCTGCCCGCCCGCGAGTATGCGGAGATGCGCGCATACCTGGCCCGGCCGCAGGGATGGGCGGCCGGCGCCGAGGGGCTCATCGCCTGGGCCCGGACGTCACGCGAGCAGGTGGACGCAACCCGCGACCTGGGCGACCTACCGCTCGTCGTGCTCAGCGTGACCGAACAGAACCGGTACGCCGAGGTGCTCAGCAGGCTCCAGGCCGAGCTCCCGGCCCTGTCGTCGAACAGCGAGCACCTCACCGTCGCCGGGGCGAGCCACTACACGCTCGTGTCGGAGCGCACCTTCGCCGCGATCGTCGCCGACGCCGTCCGGGTCGTCTCCGCGGCGGCCCTCTCCGGCGGCCAGGTCCGCCGGCCTGCTCCGGTGGCGTGACCCGTCGTCCGCGCGTACCCAACAGGCAAGGAGTCACAATGCCCCGCATCCCCGTCGCCGCCACCGCCGTCCTCGCGGTCGCTGCGCTGAGTCCGGTTCCCTTCGCACCCGCTCCGGCCGCCGGCACCGCGGCGCCGATCGGCTGGCACAGCTGCTCGACCGGGCAGGACGACCAGCTCGGGGCCGCTCTCGACGCCGCCGGTGCGCAGTGCGCCGAGGTCACCGTGCCGGTCGACTACCGCCGGCCGCGGGGCCGGACGATCGCCGTCGCCATCTCCCGGATCCGGGCGACCGACCCCGGCCGGCGACGAGGCGTCCTGCTCACCAATCCCGGTGGTCCCGGCGTGCCCGGCCTCCCCCTGGCTCTGCTCGCACCGTCGATGCCCGAGCTCGCCGCCCGCTACGACTTCGTCGGGATGGACCCACGCTTCGTCGGGCGCAGCGCGCCGCTGCACTGCGACTGGCCGACCGACACGTTCACCCGGTCGGCCGGACCGGACCTGCGGACCTTCCGCACCGGCGTCGACCTCATGCGAGACCTCGCGCGGGGTTGCCGCAACCTCGACCCGGACCTGCTGCCGTTCGCGTCGACCCGTAACACCGCCCGCGACCTCGACGCCGTGCGCCGCGCGCTGGGCGAGCGGAGGATCTCCTATCTCGGTGTCTCCTACGGGACCTATCTCGGTGCCGTTTACCTCCAGGAGTTCGGGTCACACGCCGACCGCTTCGTGCTCGATTCGGCGGCCGACCCGACCGTCTACGGCCCGGGGCTGTTCACCCGCAACGGCCCGGCCATCGCCGCCGCCCTGCGGAACTGGGCCGGCTGGGCGGCCGGGCACGGCGACTACCACCTCGGCACGACGACCGCTCAGGTGCTCGCCACCGTGGACCGGATCAACCAGGTCGCCGGTCGGCGCCCGTTGCGGATCGGCCCGTACGCGGTGGACGGCCGGCTGGTGCCGTACCTGTTGTTCGCCGGCCTGTTCGACGACAGCGACGCGGCGTACGCGGCCCTGTCCGACACCGTACGGACCCTGGATGCCGCACGCCATGGCCGGGCCGTCACGCCTTCGCCGGCACTGGACCAGTTCCTGGCCGGTGTCCTGACCGGTACGGGTGCCGCCACCGACCGGGCCGGGACACCCGTGCTGTGCGCCGATCGAGCGGTGTCGCGCCTTCCCGCCACGTACTTCCGCGACATCCAGGACCATCGGGCGTCCGAGCCGCTCTTCGGGCCGATGACCCGCAACATCACCCCTTGCGCGTTCTGGCCCACCGATCCGGTCGAGCCGGCGACCACGATCGACAACGACGCCCCGGCGATGGTGGTGAGCGCGACGGGCGACCCGGCCACCCCGTACGCCGGTCAGCTCGTCATGCACCACGCCCTGTCCGGCTCCCGGCAGGTCACCTTGCGTAGCGCCTTCCGGCACGGCGCCTACCTCGGAGCGGGCAACGCCTGCGTCGACGACGCGGTGACCGCTTACCTGCTCGGCGGGCCTCTGCCGGCCACAGACCTGATCTGTGAGCGGTGACAAAGGGCTCCACCGCATCACCTGGGATCGGCGGCCCCGCTCTCCCGGGCCCGGCTAGGAGCCGGAACCGGCGGGCTCGGCGATGATCGTCAGATCCCTGATCACCTCCGAGGCGGCGATCGCGCCGAGCGCGGTGAACGGTTGCCGGCCGGGCCGGTCGTCGAGCCTCGACCTGCCGTGGACGTGGATGTCCTCCAGGGTCTGGTCACCGAGCCCGTCGGGGTCACCGACGGCGATGCCCGGGTCGAGCTCGACGACCACGGTGAGGTCGCCGGCCACCCGCTCGATCCGGCTCTGCACCCCGGCGTCCTGCGGCACCTCCCGCCGCCAGCCCCGCCGTTCCAGGCCGAGCACGCGCGTGGCGGGCACCTCGGCCCCGAGGAACCGTTTCAGGCTCTCCTCGCCGGCCGGGTAGGTCTCCCGGCTGAGCTGCGGGAACGGCTGGACGATCTCGTAGTCGGCGAAGACCTCACCCCACGCGGGCAGCGCGGTCCCGAGGTCGAGCGGGTGCGCGACACCGACCGTGACGTCTTCGGGCAGGGCGTACGGCTCGTCGGCGGCATCGGCGTAGCTGCGGTCCTCCGCCACCCGGAACGAGGCGCCGTCCGACACCGTCCAGACGAGCCGCCGCACGATGTGCCAGAGCAGCGGATGACCGGCGAAGTACCGGGCGAACTCCTCCGGTGTCCACCGCCTGCTAGTGACCATGGCCTGCTCCAGCCTCCGCACCTGATCGGCGGCAACCGTCCGCACGTCCTTCTTCAGCGCGGTGAACTGCTGGTAGGCGTCCTCGGCGAGCGGCTCCGAGGGCTTCGGCAGCGCCTTGAGCCGTTTTCCGGTGGCATCCGAGACGTGGGGCCGGAGCTGCTCGTCGAAACCGACCCGGAACTGCCGGGATCCGTAGTCGAGCGTCATGCTCCCGTCGGCGGCGAGGCCGAAGTCGGGCACGAGCCGGTCGGCCAGCTGCTCGGCGGCGAGCCCGAGGGAGTCGGCCACCTCGGTGATCTTCTCCTCGGCGGCGGTCTTGAGGCCCTTGAACTTGGCCCGTTGCGAGATGCCGTACAGCCGCATCAGCGCCACATCGCTGCCGATCGCCGCCAGTGCCCGGACCCCGGCGACCGCCTTGGTGTGCCCGCCGTCGCCCGGCCACGCGAGGATCCGCGGGGTGAGCCGCCGGACGGTGGTGTCGTCGCCGAGCAGCGCCAGGGCGTCGAGCACCCAGCTCTGCTTGGCGTCGGCCCCGGCGAGCTCCCAGGCCTCGAGCAGTCCCCACGCGAACTCGGCCAGGTCGTCCGGCTCGCAGGCGGCGGCGACGAGTCCGATCCCCGCATACGGCTCGTCCATCTTGGAGACGGCCAGCATGGTGATCAGCGCGTCGATCGCGGCGGGTGGCAATGCCCCCGAGCCGTCGCGCAGCCGCACCGGCGGCAACGTCGCGGGCACGGCCCACGCCGGATTCGCTGGCAGCCGGGCGGGCAGCAAGGTCAGTGGGTCGCGCGCCAGCAGCGAGGAGATCGCCGAGGCCGCCGCCGGGCCGTACGAGGTTTCCGCCGAGCGGACCGTGGCAGCGGGCAGGGCCAG
>NZ_JBEZGQ010000690.1:0-4614 GCF_040650095.1 Actinoplanes sp. NPDC048791
TGATGGGCTCGACGCCCGGTTCGCGGTCGGCGGCCAGGTCGTCGGCGAGGGCGGTGAAGGCGCGCTGGTCGCCCTCGGCCAGCAGACGGGCCTGCTCCGGCCAGGTCGCCAGGTTGGGCGAGAGGCGCAGCTTGGCGGCCTTGATCGTGGCCCGCAGCGACGCGAGATCGGCGTCGGCGAGGTCGCGGTAGGTGCTGATGCCGGCGGCGGCGAGGGTGGCGGCGATCTTCGGGCCGATGCCCTCGATCCGGGTCAGCTTGTCGGCCGGGCGAGCAGCCCCGGCCGGCACGGCCGGCGTCGGCTCGGCGTCGACCGGCGCGACCGCGACGGGGACGGCCGTTGCGACGACGGGCTCAGGCTCTGCCACGGGCTCGGCCACTGCAACCGGCTCAGGCGCTGCGATCGGCTCGGGCGCTGCCACAGGCTCGGGTGCAGCGATCGGCTCAGGTGCGGCGATGGGCTCCGTCTCAGCGATGGGATCCGTCGCGGTGGGCGCGGCGACGGGCTTCGTCTCCACCGGCTCGATATCCGGCGTGCCGACGGCGATCGGCTCCGCCTCAGGCGTGGGCGCGGTGACCGGCTCCGCGTCCGGCGTGGCGGTGGCGATCGGCTCGACATCCGACGTGCCGGCGGCGGACGGCCCGCCGTCGGCGACGGAATCGGTCTGGGCGACGGGTGCGGCGGTCACGACCGGCTCGGCCGGCTCGACGGTCTCGGTCTCGGCGGTGGGCGCGGCCGTGACGACCGGCTCGACCGGAGCGACAGCCTCGGTCTCCACCCGGCTCTCCACGATGGGCTCAGCAGCTGCCGAATCCACCTCGGCCGGCGCAGCGGCCTCTGGTTCGGTTGTCCCGGCGGGTGCGGCGACGGCAGCCGCCGGGGCGGCCTCCGCGGCTGCGGACCGCCGGGAAACGAGGATCCGGCCCCAGATCAGCCAGCCCGCGAGCAGGCCGACCAGGAGGGCGGCAACGATGGACAGGAGCGATGCCACGGCATGCCTCCGAAGACGAGGGTCGAGATGTAGGCGCGCAGCTTCGCACATCTCGATACCGGTCAGGTCGCGGCGTGCCGTTTTCGTGACCCCGGACGGGTGATTTCCCCACGAGCCGGTCAGGTGCCCGGGGTTAGAGAGCCCGGGGCTTGAGCAGCGTGATCCGGCTCGCCCCGAGCTCGGTCACGTACAGGTTGCCGGTGCTCACGTCCTGCGTCACGTCGAGTGGCTGGCTGAATCCGGTCAGTCCGGTGATGCCGGTCGTGCGGTTGCTCAGCGTGCCGTTCGCCGCCACGTCGAAGGTCTCGATGTCCTGTCCCGCCGAGTAGCGGACCACGAGCAGCTTGCCGTCGAGTGCCCCGCCCCGGTACTCGATCGCGCCGTTCGCCGAGGCGTGCAGGCCCGCGTCGTAGGTTCCGGCGAGGTCGAAGTTCGGGTCCGGCAGGGTGCCGGCCGGGTACGCGCCCACCTGGAACGGATCCGTGCCCGCGGTCGGGTTGCCACCGGCCAGCACCCACTCGCAGCGTTGCGGGTTCGGGTGCCCGTAGTAGCGGCCCGCCTTCACGTCGAACACGTAGTCCGTCTCCGCGGTCGGCACCGACGTCAGCGCCGGCACCGTCGGAGCGGTGTAGCCGCGGCGGGCGCAGGACGCGGGCAGCGGTGCTGGGGTCGCCGGAGTGTTGCCGCCGGCCGCCGAGCCGTTGGTCGGCGCGTACAAGTGGCCGTTGCGGTGCCACACCAGGTCGTACGCGTTCCGCACGCCGGTGGCGTGCAGGGTTACCGGAGCCCCGGCCGCGTAAGGGTTGTAGCTGCCACCGTCCGCGGTCTTCACGTTGATCGGCGTACCGGTGAACGCCGCCGGGTCGAGACGCAGCACGGCCGCGCTGAGCAACTGCTCGGGGCGGTTGCCCCAGGTCGAGTCGGGCGCGCCCATCGCGTTGTTCGCGCCCTGCGACACGTACAGCGCGCCGTCGGGTCCGAAGGCGAGCGAGTTGGTCTCGTGGTCCTTCACCGAGCGGGGCAGGTTCACCACCACCGGCGTGTAGGTGCCCAGGTCGGTGCCGCTGAGCCGGCCGATGCGGCCGGACCAGTCGGGCACGTTCAGCGGGCCGGTGAACTCGTAGTTGTCGGTGACCCAGAGGTTGCCCGCGGGGTCGAAGGCCATGCCGATCACCGTGCGGGCGGGCGCGCCGGGCAGAGCCAGGGCCGCCGCGTTGTCGCGGACGGCGGTGATGATCGTGGCGGTGCCCAGGGTGCCGTCCGCGTTGATCGGGAAGCGGAAGATGCGCCCGTCGAGGGTGCCCGCGTACAGGCGGTTGCCGGGGCCCTCGACCACCGTCGTGAAGGACGCGCCGGTCGCGACGCCGACCACCTTGTCGAAGGCGGCCGGGCCGCCCGGGCCGGTCCCGGCCCCGGTCGTGAAGACGATGGAGTACGGCGTGAAGGCCCGCCCGCTCACGTCCTTCACCCCGGCGGTCAGGCTGAACCGGTATGCGGTGTTCGCCGCGAGCGCCGCGGTCGGGGAGAGGTTGACGACGTCTCCGCCGCCGCTGGTGATGGCGTTGGCCGGCACCGCCACACCGTCGCTGATCCGGGTCAGCGTCACGGTCGCCGAGGTCAGCGTGGCCTGGTCGACGCCACCGTTGGGCAGCACCAGATCCTCGACGACACTGCCGGTCGGCGACACCCCGGTGGCGCCGTTGGCCGGCGTGCTGGTGCGTACGCCGGGGATCGCGCCCGCCCCCGGCACGCTGGTCACGTCCACGTAGTTGAGCTTGGTGTTGGTGCCGCCGGCCGGGCTGAGCGTGAGCCGTCCGTCGGTGACGGTGACCGTCCGGGTCGCGGTGGCGTGCTTGACGGACGCGGTCGCGGTGAACGCGGCGACGGCGTTCTGGTCCTCGATGTTGAGCCAGTGCACGCTGTTCACGGCCGTGCCCGCGTCACCGACCCCGGCCGTCACCGTGTAGGTCCCGTTGGGCACGACGGCCTCCCACGACCCGGGCGTGGTGACCCCGGTCGAGCCGGCCGGCAGCTGGGCGTGGATCAGCGTGGCGAGCCGTACGTCGGGCTGGGCGGCGTCCGGGTTCCGGTTGCGACCGTTGCCGGCCAGGCTCAGTGGCGTCGTGGTGCCCAGCTGCACCCAGCCGTAGCCGCGAGCCGTGGCGAACGCGTCGCCGGAGTCACGCACGTAGCCGGTGGGCGGGGCGGTGGCGGCGTCGGAGAAGTTCACCTTGAGCGCGAACGCCGCCGGGGTCGCGGTGACGGTGGCCGACGGCGGTGACTCGGTGCCGGTGCTGTCCACGGCGGTGACGGTGTAGCCGTACGCGGTGCCGTTGCGGGCGGTGGTGTCCAGCCACGCGGCCCGGGTCAGCAAGGTCGCGCCCGAGATCAGGGTGCCGCCGCGGTAGACCCGGTAGCCGGCCAGATCCGCGGCGGCCGACGCTGTCCAGGCGAGAGCCACCTGGGCGTCGCCCGGCCTGGCGGTGACTCCGGTGGGTGCGGCCGGTGGGCCGACCCGCGCGATCTCCAGGTAGTTGAGCTTGGTGTTGGTGCCGCCGGTCGCGTCGACGGTCAGCCGCCCGTCGCTCACCGGCACGGTCACGGTGGCGGTGCGGAACTCGGCCGCGGTGGTGGAGACGAAGCCGGACACCGCGGTCACACCCTCGACCCGGATCGTGTGCGCGCTGTCGTACGCGGGCTGGTCACCGACCGACACGGTCACCTGATAAGAGCCCGGGGACAGCGCGTACTCCCAGGCGCCGGGGGTCAGCACGCCGCTGGTGCCGCCGACGTCGCCGTACTGGAGGTGGATCAGGGTGTTGAGCCGCGCGTCGATCCCCGTGCGCGCCCGGTCGCGGGTGTTGCGGCTCAGGTCCAGCGGGTCGTGCGTGCCGGCCGCCACCCAGCCCGACCCGCGCGTGGCGTCGAAGCCGAGCCCGGTGTCGGCGGTGTACCCGGCCGGGACCGCCGCGGCGGCCGGCTGGAAATTGACCTTCGCGACCGGGGTGAGGGCCGCGTGCGCGGGTGCCACAAAGGCGAACGGCGCGACGAGTGCTGCCACGGCGACTGTCCACAGACGACGGCGCATGTCGGTCCCCCAGACCGGCCCCCCAGCAGGCCTGGCGGCAGCCTGGCACGGCGGCGGTCCGGCGCCCGCTGTCAGCAATCTGTCTGCGGTGTCCGCGCAGGTGGGAGGCCGGGCCGAATGGTCGCGCTCCGACCGCAGGGCGTGAACGGATAGAGCGCCCGTAAGCGCCGATCATCGAGCGGATCCCCCGCACCCGGTACAGATCGGCGCTGGTTCAGCGGTGGTGGCGGCGGGCGATCGCGTACAGGTCGCGGGCCGGGCCGATCAGCTGCCCCGAGGCCGGCCACACCGCCCGCAACTGCCGCTGCAGCGGCATGGCCGTCGGCACCGCGACCAGCGTGCCCGCCGCCAGCTCCGCGGTGACTGCGAGCGAGCTGAGCACCGCCGCCCCGCTGCCGGCCGCCACCGCGTGCTTGATCGCGGTCGTCGACGACAGCTCGAGCAGAGGGGCCGCCGCGGTCAGCGGGGCCAGGGCCTGTTCGAACGCCCGCCGGGTGCCCGAGCCGGCCTCCCGCGACACCAGCGGGGTCCCGGC
>NZ_JBEZGQ010000691.1:0-4605 GCF_040650095.1 Actinoplanes sp. NPDC048791
ACCGGTGCTCATCATCGTTCTGCTGGCGGGCGGAACCATTTACCTGTTCGGTTATCTGCGCGCGGTCCTGCACCGTGCGAACCGCGATTACAAAGCCACCAAAGCGGCCGTGAAGCCCCTGCGGAAATCGTTCTGGGCGGCGTGGGTCGCGGCCTTGCGGACCGGCGTCCTCGTGGCGATCGGGCTGGCCCTCATGGTGGCGTGGTTCGTCCGGGACGTCCGCCGCGCCGAGAGTGAACCGATCCCGCCGCCTTCGCCGAGCGTGTCAGTGCGGAAGCCGGCCCGCTGACCGACGGTGGCGGTAGCGGCGTGAACGGAGCCCGGCCGACCATTTCTCCGACATGCCCGATCCCGTCGAAGTTCGCCGCCACAAACGCCTGAACCTCACCGGACGAAACGTTTCCGTTCACGAATGTGGCGCCGGCGAAATTCACGGTGCTGCGGACCCGCTTTGTCGAAGGTGACGGATTCGCCGGCAGGGGTGGCTTTGGAGAACCGCACGTTCGGCCGCCCGTGCCGGTTGCGGTCAGGGGAGTCGTCCGAGCCGAGAAAGTCTGAGCCAAGAAAGTCTTGCCCCAGACGTTCTCAGCTCGTACGGTCTCTTCATGTCTCCTCTCCCCGCCGCTCACCCACCCGCGGACATGGCCATCTACCACCTGCCGACCGGCACCTACGAGACCCGGGCGGCTCTCGCTGTCCGGGGCGGGTCGTTCCGCGACAAGCGCCAGTTCGCCGCCTCCGCCATCCTGGTGCGGCACCCGGACGGGGACCTGCTGATCGACGCCGGCTTCGGCGCCGACGTCGCCGCGCACATCAAGCTGCTGCCCGCCTTCGTCCGCGCCCCCTACCGGGCGGGCCGGACGGTGCAGGAGCAACTCGACGCCGCCGGCTACAGCCGCGACCGGCTGGCCGGGGTGCTGCTCACCCATTCGCACTGGGATCACTCGAGCGGCCTCGACAGCCTGCGGGGCACGCCGCTCTGGATGAATGCCGATGAGCAGCGGTACGCCGCCAAGGACCCCGACGGCAAAGTGTTCCGCCTGGTCTCCCGCGGCTACGACATCCGCGAGTACGCGTTCCCGGACGGGCCGTATCTCGAGTTCGAGTCGAGCTACGACGTGCACGGCGACGGCTCGGTCGTCATAGTGCACGCCGGCGGCCACACCGAGGGTTCGGTGATCGTCTTCGTGACCGTGCCCGCCGGCCGGCGGTACGCCTTCATCGGCGACCTGACCTGGCAGATCGACGGAATCCGCCGGCGGGCTGAACGGCCGTGGCTGATGAGCAAGCTTGCCGACAGCGACCCCGGCCAGGTGCGCCGGGATCTCGACCGGATGATCGCTCTCGACGGCCTGATGCAGATCGTCCCCGCGCACGACCTCGGCTCCTACGACGGCATCCCGCTGCTGGTGCCCGAGGGCGCCGGTCGCTCCCGCTGAAGACGTACGGTGCTCGCATGCACAGCCCGCAACCGCCCGGGGACGTCGGCCCGCGTCCCACCATCGACTCCGAGATCACCTGGCTGCTGCATCGCGCGGCCCAGCGCATGCGCGCCGCGACCGGTGACATGGCCGAGAAGCACGGACTCACGCTGCGCGAATACATCGTGCTGAGCGCCCTGCACAAGAGCCCGGGTCTCAACCAGGGCGAGCTCGGCAAGACCTTGGGACTCGACAAGACCACCTTGATGAGCCAGCTCGATCGGCTCGAGCGCAACGGCTTCGTCGTGCGGCACAACGATCCGCGAGACCGCCGGCTGCGCATCCCGGTGATAACCCCCGACGGCGAGGCTCTGCGCACGAAGGTCGCCGCCGCCTGCGACACCGTCGAGGCCTCGGCCCTGACCGGCCTCGACCCGGACGAGATCCAGAACCTGCGGCGGTTGCTCGTCACCGTGATCGGCGACGTGGCGGACCGCGGGTCCTGCCTATGACCCACCAGGAGTGAAGATGGCCGTCCCCCCGCACGACCTGAGTGACCGCGCCGCCGCCGGCCGGGAGATCTACGCCCGCAACTTCGGGGTGTCCCCGGCGGAGGTGGAGCGGCTGATGACGCAGCATGCCGGCCCGGTCTTCACCCAGGAGGCGTACGAGGCGGCCGGCGGCCCGGGCTGGCAGAGTCCCGCCCTTACCGACCGGGACCGGAGCATCGCCGTGATCGCCGTCCTCGTGGCCCAGAACGTCACCGGCCAGCGGCTGTCGACCTACCTGTCGCTGGCCCGCCGCAACGGTCTCGACCTCGAGGGGCTCACCGCGCTGATGGTGCTGCTCGGCTCGTACGTCGGCCAGCCGTACGCCTCGCTGGGGATGGAAGCGGTGCAGCGCTCGGCCGGCGCGGAGCAGTGACTCGACTCTCGCGGCCATGTGGTGCTCACGCGCCGATCGGCATGCAGTCTCCGTCTGGTCGAGTCGGGGCTGTCTTGCGGCAGGTAGTCACACTACGTCTATGGGTGCGTTACTCAATGTCATTTCGTTGGTAGTAGCCTTCGCAGCCGTCGCGCTGTCGTCCGTGCTGTCATGGCGAGCGGTAGCAGTAGCCCGCGATGGCAATCACATCCCAGTCGTCACGGACCTGCTGGCGCCACATCGGAATCCAGACTTCATCCGCAAGGAGAGGCTGGTGCACGAGAAGCTGAAGGAGTTCGACCTGGAAGCCGGCTTCGACGCCCTGCCGGATCCTATGTGGGAGGCGGCTGTGGTCGTCTCGGAGCAGTATCAAATGCTCGGATACCTGGTGGTTTGCGGACTCGCCGATGCGGACCTGCTGGTTCACCAGGTCCGGCACGGCGCGATCCGCACCTGGGTGGCGATCGAGCCGCTCGTCCAGGCGGAAAGGCGGCTCCGAGGAGGCGAATTCAGTTTCCTGAACTCCTTCGAGAGGTTCGTCGAGATCGCCAGGTCGGTCGACGTGCAGGTGTCCGACGTGGTGGACGGCCGGTGGCGGTCCCCGGACGGGCGGTCCGCGGAGCGACGACTTCCAACAGTGACGCGAGCCGGATCGTGAAATGGCGACGGTAGACGAGGGGTAGGCAACGGGTAGAAGATTGCTTGAGACAATCCCCTTGCAGTGACACGCTTCGACGCGTGCTTGCCGTTGAAGATCAGTCGGGAAATGTCAGCGGACCGGTGCTCATCATCGTTCTGCTGGCGGGCGGAACCATTTACCTCTTCGGTTATCTGCGCGCGGTCCTGCATCGGGCGAACCGCGATTACAAAGCCACCAAAGCGGCCGTGAAGCCCCTGCGGAAATCGTTCTGGACGGCGTGGGTCGCGGCCTTGCGGACCGGCATCCTCGTGGTAATCGGGCTGGCCCTCATGGTGGCGTGGTTCGTCCGGGACGTCCGCCGCGCCGAGAGCGAGCCGATCCCACAGCCTTCGCCAAGCGTGTCAGTGCGGAAGCCGGCCCGCTGACCGGTGGTGGCGGCAGCGGCGTGAACGGGCCCCAGTCGACCGTTCCGCCGACATGGCTGGCTCCGTCGAAGTTCGCCGAAGCCGGCGCCTGAACGTTTTTGAACGACACCTTTCCGTCGGCGAACGTGGCATTGGAGAAGTCGATCGTGCTGCCGGTGAGCACGGCATGGTCAAAGGTGACGGATTGCCCGGCAAAGGTGGCCCTGGAGAACCATATCGGCGCGCCGTGCAGCCGCATGCCGTCGAAATAGAACCGGCCGGCGAATGTCACCCGGTGGAAAGTCATGTGGCCGGTGGAGGTGAGCTCGGCCCCGGAGAGATCGCCGCTGTCCAGCACCGCGCCCTCGAAGCTGAACCGGTAGCCGGACCACTTCGTCTCGCTCCAGCGGGTCTCCGGGCGCAGGTGGTTGCGCATGACCCGGAACAGCGTCCGGCGTACCTCACGTTCGCCCGCGCCGGCCTCAGCGCCGTGCGGGTCGTACGGCATGCGGATGTACGCGCACAGTACGTCGATGCACATCTGCCGGGACTTCTCCCAGTCATCGGCCAGGTCCGCCAGGGCGTACACGCCGGCCACCCGTACCCGGGCCTGCTCGTGACCCAGCTGGTCCACCGCCTTCGCGAAGCGTTCCCGCAGGATGCGGTCGGTCTCGCGGTCCTCGGCGGCCTCGCCGTGGCGCTGCTTGCGGTAGGCGACGGTAAGAGCGACGACCGCGCCGACACCGCCCACCGTCGCCAGGATGAGCTTGATGCTGTCCAGCCGTTCGGCGGCCGTGAGTGGGCGGGCGGTCGCCGATGCCGATGCGGACGGGGTCGGGGTCGGCGCGGTCGGGTCCGGCTTGCCGAGGCCGGCCCAGAGGAGCACGCCGAGCAGGACGGCGAGCGCTGTCCCCAATGTCAGCAGCAGAGCGACGTGTCCGAGCAGCGACCGCGGCCAGATCGTGAAAGGGCTCCGCGCCTTACCGCTGAAATTCACGAGCGTCAGTATGGCGATCCGGCAGTGATTCGGGGTACCCGAGGCTGCGGGCAGCGACGCCCGCAGTACGGTGGATCACCAGCAGGTGACGGAGGAGGCTCGGGTGGCTGAGGCCACGGTTGACCGGCGCAGGCTCGTCCCGCGTACCGATGCGGTCCTGGCCGATCCGCGGCTCGTCGACGCCGCCGCCCGGCTCGGCCGGGCGCCCGTCAAGGCCGC
>NZ_JBEZGQ010000692.1:0-4604 GCF_040650095.1 Actinoplanes sp. NPDC048791
CGCGCCGTCGCGGCCGGCCCGGCCGATCTCCTGGTAGTACTCGTCGAGGCTGCCCGGCACGCCCGCGTGCACCACCGTGCGGACGTCCGGCTTGTCGATGCCCATGCCGAAGGCGCTGGTCGCCACCACGATCTCGAGGGCGCCGGAGAAGAACCCGTCCTGGACCCGGCCGCGTTCCGCTGCCGGCAGGCCCGCGTGGTACGCCGCCACCCGGTACGAGTCCAGCCGCAACCGTTCCGCCAGGCTCTCGCAGCGCGCGTGGGTGAGCGCGTACACCAGGGTCGGGGTGTCGTGGGCCAGCACCACCTCGACGGTCCGGTCGTCGACGGCCCGGTCCTCGGGCAGGCCGTGCCGGGTGCGCCGCACCGCCAGGGTGATGCCGGGCCGGTCGAAGTCGGCGACGATCACCTGGGGCTCGCGCATCCGCAGCTGCCGGGTGATGTCGGCCTGCACCGGCGGCGCGGCGGTCGCGGTCAGGGCCAGCACCGGCGGGCGGCCGAAGGTGTCGATGACGTCGGCCAGCCGCAGGTATTCCGGGCGGAAGTCGTGGCCCCATTCGCTGACCAGGTGGGCCTCGTCGACGGCGACCAGGCTGATCGGGCGCGGCCCGGCGGTCAGCTCGCGCAGCGTCTCGTCGTTGGCGAGCTGTTCGGGGCCGAGCATCACGAAGTCGGTCCCGCCGGCGCGGAGGGCGGTGAGGACGTCGGCGCGTTGACCGCTGTGCAGGCTGGAGTTGAGCAGCGCGGCCCGTAACCCCAGCGCGGTCAGGGAGCGGACCTGGTCGCGTTGCAGCGCGATCAGCGGGGAGACGACGACGGTGACGCCCGTACGGGCCAGCCCGGCGACCTGGTAGATGGCGCTCTTGCCGCTGCCGGTGGGCAGCACGGCCAGGGTGTCGCGCCCGGCGGCGACCGTCTCGGCGGCGCGGCGCTGAGCGGGCCGCAGGTCGAAGCCGAACACGGACCGGGCCAGCTCAGCGACGTCGGGCATGGGCCGACTCTAGTGCCGTGATTTCGCCGGCAGCAGGATCGCGGAGGGATGGGCCCCGTCGTGCAGGATCTCGAGGTGGGTGACGTGGGCTTCCGTGGCGGTCGCGACCGGCTCGTCGCCGCCGAGGTTGCGGGCGAAACGGGGAAACGCCCCGGCCGAGACCTGGACGCGCAGGCGGTGGCCGCGCCGGAAGACGTACGCGGTGGGTGACAGCTGTACGGTCACCTCGGTCGTGCCGTCGGGCCGGACTGTGACCAGGTCGTCGCAGACGTTGATCGACTTGCCGCGCTCGTCGACGTCGCACAGCCGGACGAAGAGGTCGCAGCCGGGCCGGTCGGCGCGCAGCCACACCTGGGCCGTGATCTCGCCGATGACTTCCAGTTCGGACTCGAGCGCCGGTGAGGTGAAGGTCAGCACGTCGGCACGCTTCTCCAGCGGCCGGTTGTCCCTGGGGCCGGGACCGTTGCCGTCCAGCTTCGGCCCGCCCAGCGCCGGGGTCGGATCTTGCGGGTCGTAGGTGAAGGTGCTCGGCGGCGAGGCCGGGCTCACACCCCGCTCCAGCGCGCCGCCGGAGTGCAGGTGCCAGCGCTGCTGCGGGTAACCCACCGGCGGCCACTGGTCGAAGTCGCGCCACTGCTTGCTGCCCATCACGAACAGCCGTACCGGTGCCCGGCCGGCCGGCTGCTCGCCGCGTGCGAGAGCTGTCCCCCAATCGACCACCTGCTCGATCGCGGCACCCATGCCCGCCGGATCGGCGTGCCACCACGGGCCGACGGTCAGCCGGGGGTTGCGGCCGGCGGCGGCCAGGGTCCGGAAGTCGCGCAACTGGTCGGTCAGGAAGATGTCGTACCAACCGGTGATCGAGCTGACCGGCACCGTCACGTCGCCGACGGTGCCGCTGTGGTCCTCGTCCTTCCAGTACGGGTCGTTCTGGTCGTAGCGCAACGTTTCCTGGAAGAACGGCGACCCGTGACCGAGCAGCGCCTTGTCGACATCGGTCAGGGGCAGGGTGTTCATCGCGGCGGCGACGTGCTTGCGGTCCAGGCCGAGCACCGACCGCAGCAGCGCCCGTGGCCGCTCCTGCGTCTCGGTGTTCCACACCCAGTTGGTCAGCGTGTCGAGCTCGAAACGGCCGGGACGCAGCAGGCTCAGCGCCAGCCGCGACGAGGAGATGTGCGGAACCATGGCCTTCACCTGCACCGGCGCGTCGGCGGCGACAGCCCACTGGGTGTAGCCGAAGTAGCTGGAACCGGCCAGCACCACGCCGCCCTTGGCCCACCGCTGTCCCGCCAGCCAGCGCAGGGTGGCCAGCCCGTCCTCGCGCTCGTGCCGCATGGCCAGGAACGTGCCGCCGGAGCCGAAGGTGCCACGGCTGCGCACCATCAGCACGTGCATGCCCCGCTCGGCGAGCGCGCGCCCGTACATCCAGCCCAGCGGACCGCCCGGCCCGTACGCGGTGCGCACCACCACCGTGGGCAGCTCGTCCAGCGGGGTGCCGGCGGAGGCGGCGGGCGCCCAGTGATCGGCGAGCAGGACAGTCCCGTCCTCGACGGTGATCGGGATGTCGCGTTCGACGGTCACGTCGCGGGTGACGGCCGGCGGAAGCTTCAGCATCCGCTGTCCGAGCCGGCCGGCCAGCTTCGTGGCGAAGTTGTATCTGGGGCGTGTGCTCACGATGGTCTCCTGGGGAATCGGTCTTACGGGACGAGGACGACGCGGCCCTGGGCCGTGTGTTCTTCCAGTCGTTCGTGAGCGGTCGCCGCGTCCGCGAGGGGCAGCAGCTCGATCTCGGTGTCGGCGAGCCCGGACGCCGCGGCGGTCAGGGCGGCGGCCGCGGCGGCGGGGACGGCTTCCGGATGCGCGGGCAGGTAGCCACCGGCGTTGAACCCGGCCACGATGAAGTTGCCGTGCCAGACCGCGTTGCCGTCGACGCCGTGCTGCCAGTCGCCACTGGCATTGCCGACCAGCAGCAGCCGGCCGCCCGGGGCGAGCAGCCGCAGGCTCTCGGTGCGGACCTGACCGCCGACCGGGTCGACGATCACATCGAACTTCTCGTCGCCGAGGACGCTGACCATGGTGGCCGAGTCGACGATCCGGTCATAGGGAAGCCGGCTGACGGCCGCCCGCTCACCGCGCACCGTGCCGACCACCCGGGCCGCCCCGAGTTGCTTGGCGATGCCGGGGAACGCTGCCGCGAGGGCGCCGAACGCGCCGTGGACCAGGACGCGCTCCCCGGGGTGCAGTTGGATCGGACCGGTGAGCGCGACATGGGCCATCAGCGCGTTCGGCACGACTGCGACCGCGAGCGCGGGGTCGAGGTCGTAGGCCTGCGTCGACAGCACCCGTGCCCGGTCGCTGACGTACACCGATGCGTACCCGCCGGTGGCCGACCCTGACAGGGTCACTACCTTCTCGCCGATCGTCAGATCGGTGACGCCCTCGCCGAGCGCCCGGACCGTGCCGGCGACCTCGAGGCCGGGAACGTACGGCGGTTGCGGCAGACCGGGCCGGCCTTTGTACAGCCCCTGCCGGAGGTAGACGTCGATCAGCCCGACCGCTGCGTGGGTGACGTCGATCGCCACCTGCCCGGGCCCGGGCTCGGGGTCCGGCAGCTCGGTGAGCGCCAGAACCTTCGCGTCGCCGAACTCGGTGACCTGGACAGCCTTCATGGCGGTTCCCTCCCCAGTTAACGCACTCTGTGCTGCGTTAAGTGGCGTCAGCCTAAGCGGAAGAGATAGCGCAGCGCAAGGTGCGTTATATTGGGCGCATGCGACAGCGGGCCCGCTCGATCGATGACAAGCAACAACGTTCCGAAGATCTGTTGGTTGCCGCCGAAGCGGTCGCGCTCGAGCGAGGAGGAGTCCGGTTCGTGACGCTGGCTCCGGTCACCGAGCGAGCCGGCCTGCACCGCACGGGTGTGCGGCGCTACTACGCCAGCAAGGAGGAGTTGCTTCTCGAACTGGCCGAACGAGGCTGGCGACAGTGGAGCGCCGCGATCGCCGACGAGGTCCGGGACAGCGACGGCCTCGGCCCGCGCGAGGTGGCGCTGCTGCTGGCCGACACCATCTCGTCCCTGCCGGTGTTCTGCGACCTGCTGACCCACGTGACGTTGAGCCTGGAAGGCGACGTCGACATCGAGCGGGCCCGGCAGTACAAAACCAACGCCTTCGCCGCCTACGACGAGATCGTGACCGCCCTGGACCGGGTCAGCCGCATGACCGTCGACCAGATCCAGGCGCTGCTGGCGGCCACGCTCGCCTTCGCCGCCAACTTCTGGCAGGTGTCACACCCCACTCCGACCCTGGCGGCGCTGTACGAGCAGGTGCCGGACTGGGGTCACGTCGCTCTCGACTTCCGGCCCCGGCTCCGGCTGCTGCTCCAGTCGACCGCCATCGGACTGACCGAGACGCTCGCCGCCACCTGACGAGCTGCCGGACGCCGTAGCTAGAACGGGTCCAGATAGGGGCGGCTGCGTACCCGGTCATGGAGCTCGCCCAGCCACGGCCGGTGCACCTCGGGCCGGCGCGCCAGGGTGGCCACGAAGACGCCCCAGTCGGGCCGGAACGGTCCGGGCGGCTGCCGCGGCGCCGGGTCGTCGCGCCGGGCGTCGTCGG
>NZ_JBEZGQ010000693.1:0-4591 GCF_040650095.1 Actinoplanes sp. NPDC048791
GTCGAGGTGGCCGGGGGCGCGCGGTCGTCGCTGTCCGATCCGCGCGCCCCCCGCAAGCCGTGGGAGCGGGCGCTGATCTGGTTCGTCGGCTCGTACCCGCTGCTGGGCGGGCTGGCCGCCGGGTTCACCCTGGTCGCCGACACCGACCTGGCCCGGGGCTGGGACATCACCATCGCGGCGGTGTCGAGCGCGGCCGGCGAGATCTACGTCAACCCGCTGCGTGAGCTGAGCGAAGCGCAGTGGCGGTTCGTGCTGGCCCACGAGATGCTGCACGTCGCGCTGCGGCACGCCGACCGGGTCGGGCCGCGGGACCCGTACCTGTGGAATGTCGCCTGCGACTACGTGGTCAACGGCTGGCTCGTCGAGATGGGCGTCGGCGAGCTGCCCGACGGGCTGCTGCTCGACCCCGCCCTGGGCGGGGCGTCCGCCGAGGAGGTGTACGACCGGATCGCCACCGACCTGCGCCGCCTGCGCAAGCTCGCGACCCTGCGGGGCCGGGGCCTCGGCGACATGCTCGGTGAGCCGCTGCCCTGGCGCGGTTCGCTTTCCGGGGGCGTGGACCTGGACGACTTCTACCGGCGGGCGCTGCTCACCGGGTTCCGGTACCACCAGCGGGACGGGCGCGGCCTGCTGCCCACCGGGCTGGCCGCGGAGATCCGGGTGCTCGAGCAGCCGCCGCCGCCCTGGGACGTGCAGCTGGCCCACTGGTTCGACGAGCACGTCCCCGGCCCGGAACGGCAGCGGACGTACGCGCGCCCCTCACGGCGGCAGGCCGCCACCCCGGGCATCCCGCGGCCGGGCCGGCACCTGCCGGAGGAGGTCGTCCGGCGGCACACGTTCGGGGTGCTGCTGGACACCTCCGGGTCGATGAGCCACGAGCTGATGGGCAAGGCCCTGGGCGCGATCGCGTCGTACGCCGCCGCCCGCGACGTGCCCGCGGCCCGGGTGGTCTTCTGCGACGCGGCCGCCTACGACGCCGGCTACCTGCCGGTGCACGAGATCGCCGGCCGGGTACGGGTCCGCGGACGCGGCGGCACGGTCCTGCAGCCGGGCATCGATCTGCTGGAACGGGCCCCGGACTTCCCGCCGGCCGGCCCGCTGCTGGTGATCACCGACGGGCACTGCGACGTGCTGCGGATCCGGCGGGCGCACGCGTACCTGATGCCGCGTGACGCCCGGCTGCCGTTCCCGGCCCGCGGTCCGGTCTTCAGCCTGCGCTGAGGTGGGCCGGCAGCTCGCGCAGCGAGGTGATCCGGTGGGTCTCGCCGGCCGGGCCACGGTCGTGGCGGTCCAGGTGGACGGCGGACAGCCCGGCCGCGCGGGCCCCGAGCACGTCCAGCGCATGGTCGTCGCCGACGCTGAGCACCTCGCCCGGCGGGAACCCCCAGCGCGCGCAGGCCCGGCGGAACGCCTCCGCGTGCGGCTTGGCCACCCCGAGGTCGTCGACTGTGAAGACCGGCCCGACCCGGTCACCCAGGCCGGTCCGGCCGAGCTTCCTGAGCTGCTGGCCGCGGGAGCCGTTGGTCAGCACGGCGGTGGGCAGGCCGGCGGCGGCGAGCGCGGTCAGGGTGTCGGCCACGTCGTCGTAGGCGCACCAGGCGCTCTCGTAGTGGGTCAGGTAACCGGCGAAGATCTCGTCCAGCTCGGCGTCGCTGCCCTGCGTACCCAGGAAGTCGCGGACCCGGCGGCGGCGCTGCTCGGCGAAGGTGATCCGGCCGTCGCGCCAGGCCGCGAGGTGCGGCTCCTGGACGGCGGCCCAGCGGGCGATCGCCTCGTCCGTCGCCGATAGGCCGATGCTGGGCAGCCAGCCGCGCAGACCGGCGGCGGCGGCGCCCTCGTGGTCGACGAGCGTGCCGTCGAGGTCGAGCAGGACACCACGCGGATTCACGCCGGGGATCCTAGACTTCCCGGGTGGACACCACGCCGATCGCCCTGGGCACCTGGCCGACCCCGCTCGAGCCGGCACCCCGGCTCGGCACCGCACTCGGTCTCGACGAGCTGTGGCTCAAACGCGACGACCTGACCGGCCTCGGCGGCGGTGGCAACAAGGTGCGCAAGCTGCAGTACACCTGCGCCCAGGCTCTGCAAGCGGGCGCGACGACGCTGGTCACCACCGGTGCGCCGCAGTCCAACCACGCCCGGCTGACCGCTGCGGCCGCTGCCCGGCTGGGGCTGGAGTGCGTGCTGGTGCTGCGCGGGGACGAGCCGCCGGCCGTACGCGGCAACCTGATCCTGGACCAGCTGGCCGGCGCGCGCATCGTATGGGCCGGCGACGCCCCGCTCGACGAGGTGGCGGCCGCGCAGCCGGGCTTCGTCATCCCGTTCGGCGGCACGTCGGCGTTCTCCGCGCTGGGCTATGTGGACTGTGCCCGCGAGCTGACCGCGCAGCTGCCGGATCTGAGCACCGTGGTGGTGGCGGTGGGCTCGGGCGGCACGATGGCCGGACTGGTGGCCGCGCTGGGCCCGGGCCGGGTCTTCGGCGTCGACACCGGAGCGCTGCCGGACGCGCGCGGCACGGTCGCCGCATTGCTCGACGCCATGGGGGTGCCGGTGAAGCCCGACGAGTTGCAGATCGACCACTCGCACGTGGGCGCCGGTTACGCGGCGCTGACCCGTCCGGTGCAGGAGGCGCTGACCCTGGCCGCCCGCACGGAGGGAGTCTTCCTCGACCCGACCTACACCGGGCGGGCGCTGGCCGGGCTGCGCGCCAGCCCACCGGACGGCAAGGTCGTCTTCCTGCACAGCGGCGGCCTGCCCGGACTCTTCGGCCACCCGGCCCTCTGAGGGCCCGTCCGGACACCGGTTCAGGTGCGAAGGTCGGCCTGTGGTTTTCCGCAGGTCGAGTGGGCGGATTACCGCATTCCGCCGCCACATCGATCTTCATAGCGTTGAGCGCATGCTGCAGACGATGATGAATGTGCTGGTAGCGATGGCTGTCGCGGCGGGTGATCACAGCGTGGACATACGCCCTGACCTGGAAAACATCGTGAGCGGCGGCGGGGCGACCGCCGCCCTGGTCCGGATCTCCGACGGCGGCCGCACCCTGTCGGCCGCGGCCGGAGTGCGCGACATCGAGCGCGGGGCGCGGCCGTCGCCCGACGGGTACTTCCGGATCGGAAGCGCCACCAAGACCTTCGTCGCCACCGTGGTGCTCCAGCTCGTGGACGAGAACAAGGTACGGCTGGACGACCCCATCGACCAGCACCTGCCCGGCCTGGTGCCGGGCGGCGAGCGGATCACGGTCCGGGCACTGCTCAACCACACCAGCCATCTGTACGACTACATGAGCGAGCCCGGATACTCGACCAACCGCTGGCGCGGCGACGCCCGGTTCCGCTCCTACCAGCCGGGCGAGTTGCTCGAAGTGGCCTTGGCCAAGAAGCTCCCCGACGACGGGAAATGGCACTACTCCAACACCAACTACGTGGTCCTGGGGTTGCTCGTGGAAAGGTTGACCGGCAATCCTTACGGCGAGGAGGTCACCCGCCGCCTCCTGCGCCCACTGGGGCTTCGCCACACGGTGGTGCCGGGTGACCGGTCCGGGATGCCGTCACCCCACGCCAAGGGGTACGAGCCGCTGCCCGCCTTGGTGGACGCGACCCGCATGAACCCTCGCTGGACTGGGCCGCAGGAGAGATGATCTCGACGGCGGCCGACCTGGAGCACTTCATGTCGGCACTACTCCGCGGTGAGCTGGTCAGCAAGGCCTCATTGCAGGCGATGCGCACAACCGTCGAAACCGGAGCCGGGTTCGACTACGGGCTCGGGCTCCAGGCGTACCGGCTGCCGTGCGGCACCGTGTGGGGGCACAGCGGCGAATTGATCGGCTACCTCACGTTCGCGTTCCGCTCGGACGCCGGCACGTCGATGACCATGTCGATCAACCCGGCCACCCGCAACCCGTCCACTGAGGAGATCATGGGGATCGCGGTCAAGGTGTTCTGCGACCGGTTTCCGGACGGGCACTGAGATCCGATCAGGCCGACCGGGCGCGCAGGCGGCGCAGCATGCGGGCGTCCACGAAGCCGACCGCGTGGGCGGCCGCCTCGACCGTCGCGCCGTGCCCGATCAGATATTCGGCGCGCTCGACCCGCAACTGCTGCTGGTAGCGCAGCGGCGTCCGGCCGGTCGCGGCCTCGAAGCGGCGGGTCAGCGTGCGCTCGCTGACCCCGGCCGAACGGGCCAGCTCGGCCAGCGGCAGCGGCTCGGCGAAACTCTCGTCGATCCGGTCCTGCACCCGGTGCACCGCGTCGCTGAGATGCGCCCGGTGCCGCAGCATCGCACTGGCCTGCTGCTGGTCCCCGTTGCGCCGGGCGTAGACGACCATCTGCCGGGCCACCTGCGCGGCGACCGCCGGGCCGTGCCGCACCGCCACCAGGTGCAGCGCCAGGTCGATGCCGCTGGCGATGCCCGCCGAGGTCACCACCCGGTCGTCGGCGACGTAGAGCACGTCGCGGACCACGGTCGCCGCCGGATAGCGCCGGGCCAGCTCGTCCTGCACGTCGTGGTGGGTGGTGCAGCGCCGGCCGTCGAGCAGGCCGGCCCGGCCCAGCGCGTCGGCCCCCGCGCAGACGCTGGCCACCGTGCCGCC
>NZ_JBEZGQ010000694.1:0-4586 GCF_040650095.1 Actinoplanes sp. NPDC048791
CAGCTCTGCACGGCCCGGCAGATCCGCGCCGGCCTTGACCCGCTGCCGCCCGGCCCGCTGAGCCCGATGCTCCTGCACGGCCCGGACGCCCTGCGGGTAGGCAAGATTCACCAGAGCCCGTCCCCGGCGCTGGAGCTGCGCCGGCCGTACCCGATGCGGTCCGGCTGGTTGCCGTTGTCGGCCGTCCTGCAGGCGCGCTGTCCGGGATGCGGCACGCCGGTGCGCACCGAGGGCCCGGTGAAATGGCTCTATCACGACGACGACCGGACAGCGGAGTCCGAGGACGGCTTCGCCGGCACGCTGATCGGCGCCTGCGCGGAGAGCGGGGGCGAGGTGCGGGCGGAGGTACGGATCACGCTGACCCGCAGCCGCGGTGACGACTCCCGGGAGCTGACCTGGGACGCCGTCGACGTGACCGGTGGACGTCATGGGTAGGCGGAGGTGGCTGCCGTACCTGCTCGGAGCCGCTGCCGGGAACCAGCTCGTGAACCTGTCCGGCGCGGCTGTCCCGTACCGGTGGTTGACGGTTGTCCTGCTGGTGGCCGCGATCGGCCGCGTCGTCCCGGCTCTGGTCGCTCCGGCCGTGGTGGCGGCAGCAGCGGCGCTGCACCCGGCGTGGCAGATCCCGGCGGGCGTCGCTGCCGCCGCACTGATCATCGCCGCGGTGGGCCGGCTGGCCTTCCGGACGGACACCGACGGGCTGTTACCCGGCGTCGCGGCTCTGGCCATCGGAGTGGCGCTGCTGCGGGGCGGTGTCGCCGCCGGGCAGGACGGGGCGGTGCTGGCCGGCGTGTCGATCGCCGGCATCGGGGTGGCGGTCCTCGCCTGCGGGGTCGCCATGCTGCGGGCCGACTCCCTGCTGCTGGCCGGGGCCGTGCTGAGCTGGGGTGCCGCCGCCCTCATCGGAGGACTCGCGATCCTGGGGGCGCACAGCGCGGCGGGAATCACGGCGATCGTGGGCGGCGGACTGGCCCTCGTCGTCGGCGGCCTCGCGTTCGGGCGCGACTACGCGCTGTTCGGCGCGGCGGCGGTCGCTGACGCGGGCGCACTCGCGGGCCTGGGCGTGTGGGCGCTGCGGACCGGGGAGACAACGGCCGGCGTGACGGCGTTCATCGCGGCGGCAGCCGCCCTCAGCATGGGAATCGCGGCGCTGAGCAGCCGCTGGACGGGGGCCTAAGCTCTGCCCATGGCAGCTCGCCGGTACGGGTACAGCGTCGGCAACGAGAGCGACCCCGGCGACCCCTGGGGCCGCAGCGAGTTGAGCATCGAAGCGGACGGCCGGGTGTCGCTGCGCCACCACTTCCCGGGGCCGCTCGCCACCCGGGGCTGGACGGGCCGGGTCGAGGCGACGATGTTGGAGGCGTTGCGGGGCGCGCTGGAGGAGGCCGGGTTTCCGGACGGGCCGAGCGCGCCGCCGGTCGCGGGGTCGGGGTTGCGCCGGCTGACGGTGGGGACGGCCTATGTTGCTCTGCCCTGGCACCTGCCGGCCGCGCAGGCCGCGTACGCGAAGGCATTCGACCTCCTCGACGGCGTGATCCACGAACTCACCGCCGGGGCGGTGGCGTACTCGACCACGCACACCGGGCTCGTCTCGGACATCAATGAGGCACCAGGTCCGTCGTACCAGTAGCGCATCGGCGGACCGAATTTGCCGAGGATGCGGACGTCCACTTTGGTGATCACTGGCGTTCTTTGATCTTGCTAGCGACCCTCCCCGTACGGAGGAACGGCTCCGGCGCCCGGGTGACTATGCGTTACGGTCGTTTCATGAAGGAGGAGAGTTACGCTATGTTGCGCAAGGGTAGCGCTCCGCAATCAAAGCGAATATCGTTTGCCCGTGGTCGATCCCCAAACTTCGATGGCCCTATGGGAAGCAGCATCCTGGGGCGCCGTCGGCGGCGGGGCCGTGGTTCTGCTGAACTTCGGTGGCGACCTGGTGCGAAGCAGCTTCCGCTGGCCCTGGCCGAGGAACGAGGTCGGCCCTCGTCTGGCCTATGCCGCGATTCAGTTGCTCCTCGGGGGTCTCGTCACAGCCGCCAACCACAGCCAGGTCACCGGCGCATGGCCCGCCTTCATCATCGGGATCAGCGCGCCGGCCGTGGTGCAGGGAATAGTGGCGCGCGTGGAGGTTGCCCGCCGCGACCAGTCCAAGCCTGCAGCGAAGGGCGTCGAGGAGCCGGCGCGGGCGGATGCGGCCGATCATGACGAATAGCGGCGATACGCTCCACGATTCTGGATTCTCGAGGTTCCTGCGGCTCATCAGCCCGCTTCCGATCGTCCGGGTGCGAGTATCTCCCTGGCTCTATCGGCTGCTCATCGCCGCCGGTGCCCGCCCCGCACCGCCGCCCCGGAAAAGGCCCGGCCGGATCTCCAAGGCCATCAGCCTCGATGATTTTCTCGACTGGCTGGATTCTCATCCGTACAGCGATCTGCTCGAATTCCACACCCACGCCGCCTTGCCCCGCCTCGCCAAGCGGCTGCAATGCGGATGCATCGGCACCATCACGTTTCTGTTCGACATCGCCCTGCGACAGGTCGAGGCCGTTGAGGTCGAGTTGATCGGCATGTCGGGGTCGCCCGAGCACGACGACCTGCTGCAGGCCGTGTCCCTCCTGCGCAACAAACTGGACGATGCGAAGAACTTCACGTCCTCCATCGAAGATGAACTGCCGGCGGTCCGCGATCTCACGGAACGTGTGGCTGCTCACCTCGATGACCAGTCGACGCCTGGCGACCTGCGCGACAGTCTGCTGAAGTTGCAAAGCAACTTCGATCGACTGGAGCGCATACTCAACGACTTCTCCGGGGCGGACCTCAACGATGTCGACCTCAGCGGCATCCGCCTGCAGGGCATCCGATGGACACGCGCCACAACCTGGCCACGGAAGTGGCGTGGACGCATCGCCCGCAATTCGGTCCGCATAGCCCCCGGCGTCTTCCTCATTCAGGGCGAAGACCCTGTGCTGAGAGGACCTGAAGACGCCTAGCTTGCGCTTCAGCCACCCGGCCACGGCCGGCCTGCGTCTTTGATCTTGATCTAGATTGGGGACCATGCTGGTTGCCTTTTCTGTCACGCCGCTCGGCGTGGGTGATTCCGTCGGTGATCTGGTCGCCGAGGCCGTACGCGTGGTCCGGGCCTCCGGGCTGCCCAACCGCACCGATGCCATGTTCACCACCGTCGAGGGCGAGTGGGACGAGGTCATGGCCGTCATCAAGCAGGCCGTCGACGTCGTCGCCGCGCATGCGCCGCGGGTCACCGTTTCCCTCAAGGCCGACATCAGGCCCGGGGTCGCCGACGCGTTGCACGGCAAGGTCGAGCACATCGAGCGGCGGCTGGCCGAGCAGTGAAGCGCCTGATCATGTGGGACATCGACTACACGCTGCTGCGCGGCGGCGGGGTGGCCGCACGGGCCTGGAAGGCCGCGTTCACCGGGCTCACCGGGGTGGCGTGGCGGGCCACGCCGAACTTCGGCGGGCGCACCGACCTGGACATCTGCGCCGAGGTCTTCGCCACGCACGGGGTCACCGACTGCACGCCGGAGCGGTTCTTCGCCCGCTACGTCGAGGAGGTGCACGTCTCGCGGCACGAGTTCGCCGAGCAGGGCGCGCTGATGCCGGGGGTGCGTGCGGTGCTCGACGAGCTGGGCAGCCGGCCCGACGTGGTGCAGACGCTGGTCACCGGCAACGTGCCGCAGGTCGCCGCGGCGAAGATCGCGGCATTCGCGCTGACCGGGGCCTTCGACGCGGAGATCGGCGGTTACGGCACCGACGACAGCGTCCGGGCGACGCTGGTGCGGCGCTGCCTGGAACGGGCCGAGGCCAAGTACGGCGAACGCTTCCGGCCGGTGGTCATCGGCGACACGGCCAACGACGTGTCGGCGGCGCTGGCCAACGACGCGCTCGCCGTGGGGGTCGCGACCGGCTCCACCAGCATGGCCGAGCTGGTGCTGGCCGGCGCCCACGCCGTGCTGCCCGACCTGTCCGACGTGGACGCAGCGGTCGCGGTCATCACCGCCTGACGTGCCGGACCAGCCCGCCGCGAAGGCCGGCGGGGCCGCGAAAGGCCGGCGGGGCCGCGCGGAAAGCCGGCGAGGCCCAGGGCAAAGCCCGGCGCTACCGCACGCGCAGGTGGGGTGGGAAGCCGGTCCAGCGCAGCTCCGGCGGCAGGTGCGCCATGTCGTTGTGCAGCATCAACGCCGGCGGCCGGTCCGCGCTGTAACGGATCACCGTCAGCGCCGCGTTGCCCGTGTTCAGGCCCATCCACCGCTCCGGCGGCGCCCCCAGCGCGTCCCGCACGAACCACGCGATCAGGAAGCTGTGCGTGATCACCAGCTCGTACGTCTCCTGCTCGGCCGGCACCGCGAACCGCGCCAGCGCCTGCTCCGCCAGCTTCGGCCCGTCGTGCAGCTCGGCCGCGCTCCAGCCCTCGGTCAGCATCGCGTACGGGGCCGGCACGTCAGCCGGCACCCACGGCGGGTAGTCGCCCACGACCTCCGACGGTTGCGCCTGCGGCCAGGCGGCGGCCGTCTCGACCGCGCGGGGCAGCGGGCTGTGCGTGACCGAGGCGAACGGCACGTCGGCCAGCC
>NZ_JBEZGQ010000695.1:0-4576 GCF_040650095.1 Actinoplanes sp. NPDC048791
TCCGACACGAACGTGCGCAGGGCCGGGACCGCCCCCGGCGGGGGCTGCTCCCACAGGTCGTCGACCAGCAGGTCGACCGGCACGACCCGGCCGCGGGCGATCAGCAGGCGGGCCAGCACGGCCCGGTGCCGGGGACCCTTCAGCGGTACGGGGCCCAGCGCGGTGCTCGCCCGCACGGGTCCGAGCACGCCGAAGGCCACCATGACCCCATCTAAGCAGCGTGTTGATCCGCTGCTCATCCACTGCTGATCCCGCCCGGGCAGCCTGGCCGGCATGAACCCTTCGATCACCGGATTCGACTATCAGCGGGTCACCGTCGCCGAGGACGTGGCGCTCAACGTCGCGGTCGGCGGCTCGGGCAGCCCGATCGTGCTGCTGCACGGCTTCCCGCAGACCCACCTGATGTGGCGGCACGTCGCCGCTGACCTCGCCGCCGACCACACCGTGATCTGCCCCGACCTGCGTGGCTACGGCGCGAGCGACAAGCCCGCCGGCGACGCGTACGCGAAGCGGACCATGGCCGCCGACATCGTGGCGCTGGCCCGCGCGCTGGGCCACGACCGGTTCGCCCTGGCCGGGCACGACCGTGGCGCGCTGGTCGCGATCCGGGCCGGGCTGGACCACCCGGAAGCGGTCACCCACCTCGCCTCGCTGGATGTGCTCCCGACGCTGGACATGTGGGACGTCATGCACGGCGTCAGCGCCGCGGTGGGCTTCCACCTGTACCTGATGGCGCAGCCGCCCGGGCTGCCCGAGGAGCTGATCGGTGCCGCCCCGGACGCCTTCTTCGGCCACTTCCTCGACATCTGGACCCAGGACCCGCAGGCGATCCCGCCCGAGATTCGTGCCGCCTACCTGCGGGCCTGCCGCGAGGCGGTCCCGTCGATCGTCGCCGACTACCGCGCCTCGGCCGGCGTCGACGTGGAGCACGACCGCGCCGACCGGGCGGCGGGCAGGCAGCTGCGGATGCCGGTCACGGTGCTGCAGCAGGACTGGGGCGCGGCGCTGGGTTTCGACGCGGCCGGCATCTGGCGGGCCTGGGCGCCGGACCTGGAGCACCGTACGGTCTCGTGCGGCCACTACATGGCGGAGGAGGCCCCGGCCGAGGTGGTCAAGGCGTTGCGCGGTCTGCTGAGCCGGTAGCGGACCGGGCGGCCAGGTGGTCCTGCAGCAGGTTGTGGCGGAACTGGTAGACGCCGCCGGCCTGCCGCAGGACCCCACGGTCGTGTGCCTCGCCGAGAAAGCCCATCAGCCGCAGGGGAGCCCGTCCGCACAGGAACAGCGCAGCACGGGCCGCACAGAACTGACCCCAGGCGCTGGAGAGCACCACCGCTGCCGGCAGGAGCAGCCAGAGGACGCCGAAGAAGAGGACGTCGATCAGCGGCTCACCGCTCGACTCGCCGAGGGTGGACCAGGCCGTGGTGGCGAGCAGGACGCTGGTCGCGAGGGCCACGAAAGCGGAGGTGCGGTCGTCGGCCAGCAGCGCGGCGGGACTCAGACCGCGCTGGTCGTCGCCGCCGGCGTGGATGCTTCCGGACACCAGGGGTGCGCAGAGCCCCGCGGCCAGGGTGCCGACGATTCCCGCTACCGGCTCGCCGGCGAGGACGGCCACCACGCCGACCGGGCAGGCGATCAACAGCCAGGTCGCGCGGCTGGCGGTGACACGGACACGCCGGGGATGGCGTGGACTCTCGAAGACCCGGCGGATGAGACCCGTCGTCACGGCAACGGCGAGCCCGGCGTTGAGCCCGCCCCACAGCCAGCCCAGCTGGGGGTACAGCGCGGGCAGGTCCACCATGCCGAAGACGCCGAAGATGCAGAGGGTCAGGGCGAGGAGAGTGGCGACGCCGGTGACGAGGATCGTCCCGGCCTGCACAGCCGGGCCGGGAGGAATCTCGTTCAGCTGCCACCAGGCCAGGTCGTAGGTGTGCTCGCGGCGCAGGTGCCGGGCCAGCGTGGTGAGGCGGCGCCGGGCCCGGTCCGCCTCGGCGGGGGTACGGCCCGGACGACCGCCGACCGCCGCCGTGTACGCCGCCGGGACCAGCTGTCGCAGCAGATGCGTCTCGATGCCGGCCCGCGAGGTCGCCCAGCCGGCGCTGACCAGCTCGCCGGGATCGCTGTCGCGGTGCTGGTAGACCACGCGAGCGAGCCAGATCATCAGCGGCGTGGACAGGGTCTGCGCCAGCGGCGAGTCGTCACCGGCGGCCAGCCGGGCCAGCACCGGGTTCCACCGGGGGATCGGCTGGTCGGTGCCGTCCGTCAGGTAGCGGGCCGCGTCGTCGGGGGTCATCGGTTGCAGCTCGACGACCGGCGTACGGGCCAGCGGCGTCGAGTCGTGCACCGCCCGCTCGTACGCCCTGGTCCGGCTGGTCAGCACGAACCTGGCGCCGGACCCGGCGGCCGAGGAGATCGCGGTCAGCGCGCGGCTGTGGTGGCTCGGGCCGATCTCGTCGAGGCCGTCCAGGATCGGCAGGATCATGCCGCGGGCCACCAGTTCGCGGGCCAGCGTGCGCCGGGTGCCGCCGGAGGCCTCCACCACCGTGGACAGCAGCCGGTGGTCGGTGGCCAGCCGGGCGGCGATCCACTCGTCCAGCGGCTGCGCCGGGTCCCAGCCCGCCACCGGCAGCAGCACCGGCACCGGATCGTGCTCGCCGCGGCGGTGCAGCAGTTGCAGCGTCAGGTGCAGGACCAGCATGGACTTGCCGGCTCCGGGCTCGCCGAGCACGACCAGGCGGCGGGGCGAGTCCGGATGGTCGAAGACGTCGGCGACCCGGTCGTAGGTGCCTTCGAGCGGGATCTCGCCGGCGTCCGGCACGCCCCGGACCGCCGCCCAGCTGGCCATGACGAGCCGGGCCCGGCGGCTCACCTGCCACCGCACGCGCAGCGGCCACGGGTCCTGGATCTGACGCGCGACTTCCTCGGCCGTCCACTGTTCGATCTGAGCGCGGGCCAGTACGGCCCGGGCGGCCGCGAGCCGTTCCGGGGTCACCGTCCCGGCCGGGCCGGTGTCCTGGATCCACAGCCAGCGCAGCGCCGTCACCAGCACGGCGGCGGCCGCGGTGCCGCCGAAGATGATGCTCGACCACTGGTCGGCGTGCTGGCGGCCCTCCTCGGTGAGGAACCAGGACAGCGCCCCCGCGGCGGAAACGGCGATGATCAAAAGGACGAAGAACCACACCCGGGGACGTTTCCACCACATCGGCACCCCGACATGATGGCCAAGCGGCTCCCGCGGGCGTACCGGCCGTACGGCCAGTCTCAGGAGTCGAAGCCGAGGCCGACCTTGTCCAGAGTGCGCAGCCAGACGTTGCGGCGGCCCTCGTGGGCGTCGGCCCGGGCGATCGACCAGCGGGTCAGCTCGATCACCCCGGACCGCACCGGTTCCGGCGGGAACGGCACCGGCTTGCGGCGCACCATCTTGAGCCGGGTCAGCTCGGTACGTTCGCCGGTGAGCAGGTCCAGCATCACGTCGGCGCCGAAGCGGGTGGCTCCCACGCCCAGTCCGGTGTAGCCCACCGCGTACGCGAGCCGGCCGCTGTGCGCCGTACCGAAGAACCCGCTGAACCGGCTGCACGTGTCGATCACGCCGCCCCACTTGTGCGTGAAACGCACGCCGTCGAGCTGCGGGAAGGTCTGCGCGAAGTGTTCGGCCAGCACCGCGAAGGTGGCCTCGCGCTGGTCACGTTCCGGGCTGATCCGCCCGCCCCGGTAGTAGATCGCGTCGTAGCCGCCCCAGAGGATCCGGTTGTCCGCGGTGAGCCGGTAGTAGTGGAACTGGTTGCCCGCGTCGCCCACCCCCTGCCGCCGCTTCCAGCCCACCGAGGCGAGTTGCGCGGCGGTCAGCGGCTCGGTCATCAGCACGTAGTCGTAGATCGGGACGACGTAGTGGTGCAGGCGGCGCAGCAGGTTGCCGTGCGCGCCGGTGGCCAGTGCGACCTTCGCCGCGTCCAGCCGGCCGCGCCAGGTGTGCAGGCTGAGCCCGGCGCGGGTGGTGCTGATCCGCTCGACCGGGGAGTTCTCGTAGATCCGGACGCCCAGCTCCAGGCAGGCCCGGCGCAGTCCCCAGACCAGGCGGGCCGGGTCGACCATCGCGCAGCCGGTACGGTCCCAGACCCCGCCGAGATAGGTGGGGGAGTCGACCTCGGCGCGGACCTGGTCGCGGTCCAGCAGCGTGACGTCCAGCCCGCGGGCGGTCGCCTCGGCGTGGTACGCGGCCAGCTCCCGTACCTGCCAGTCCGCGGTCGCCACGTTGAGCTCCCCGGTACGGGCGAAGTCGCACTCGATCCCGTACCGGTGGACGGTCTGCTCGATGCCGTCCAGGTTCGCCCGGCCGAGCCGCTCGAGGGTGTCCATCTCGTCGGGGAAACGGCTCAGTCCGTTGTCGAAGCCGTGGGTGAGGCTGGCCGCGCAGAACCCGCCGTTGCGCCCGGAGGCCGCCCAGCCCGCCGTACCGGCCTCGATCACCACGACGTCGCGGCCGGGGTCGCGTTCCTTGGCCAGCAGAGCCGTCCACAGCCCGCTGTAGCCGGCGCCGACCACGGCCAGGTCCGCCGTGCCGATCCCGTCCAGCGGGTCG
>NZ_JBEZGQ010000696.1:0-4572 GCF_040650095.1 Actinoplanes sp. NPDC048791
GTGAGCCCTGCAGCACCCGCGCCATCCGCTCCACGCCGCGGCGGGCGTCCGACTCACGGTCATCGCGGTCGCTGAGCAGTGCGGACAGCTCGGACGTGGGGGCTTCCCGGCGGGTTTCGGCGCCCGCGGCCGCGCCCACCTCGGCCCGGAACGCGTCCAGCCCGGCCGGGTCGCGGCGCAGGGCCCGCAGCACGTCCAGCGCCTGGACGTTGCCGGAGCCCTCCCAGATCGAGTTCAGCGGGGCATCGCGGTAGAGCCGGGGGAGGCCCGACTCCTCGACGTAGCCGTTGCCGCCCAGACACTCCAGGGCCTCACCGACGACGGCCGGCTGGCGCTTGCACACCCAGAACTTGCCGACCGCGATGGCCAGGCGGCTGAATGCGCGCTCGCCGGCGTCACCGCGTACCCCCCGGTCGACGGCCCCGGCCAGCCGCAGAGCCAGCGCGGTCGCGGCCTCCGACTCCACCGCCAGGTCCGCCAGGACGTTGCGCATCAGCGGCTTGCCGATCAGCGGCCCGCCGAAGGCGGCGCGGTGCCGCGCGTGGTGCACGGCCTGGACCAGCGCGGCGCGCATCCCCGAGGCCGAGCCGGTCACGCAGTCCAGCCGGGTCATCGCGACCATCTCGATGATGGTCCGCACCCCGCGGCCCTCCTCGCCGACCAGCCAGGCCACCGTCTCGTCGAACTCCGGCTCGCTGCTGGCGTTGCTGCGGTTGCCGAGCTTGTCCTTGAGCCGCTGGATCCGGAACGGGTTGCGGGCGCCGTCCGGGAGCACCCGCGGCACCAGGAAACAGGAGAGCCCGCCGGGGGCCTGGGCCAGCACCAGGAACAAGTCACACATGGGCGCGCTGGTGAACCACTTGTGGCCGCGCAACCTGTACGTGCCGTCGGCGGCCGGGGTGGCCGTGGTCGAGTTGGCCCGCACGTCCGAGCCGCCCTGCTTCTCGGTCATGCCCATGCCGGCGAGCAGTCCCCGCTTGGTCGCCGGGGTCCGCAGTCCCGGGTCGTACACCCGGGCCGTCAGCAGCGGCTCGTAGACGGCGGCCAGCTCGGGGGCGTTGCGCAGGGCCGGGACTACCGCGTACGTCATCGAGATCGGGCAGGAGTGACCCGCCTCGACCTGGCTCCACACGAACGTGCCGGCGGCCCGCGCGACGTGCGCCCCGGCCCGGCCGTCGGCCCACGGCGCCCCGGCGAGACCGGCACCGACGGCGACGTCCATGAGGCTGTGCCAGGCCGGGTGGAACTCGACCTCGTCGACGCGGTGGCCGTACCGGTCGTGGGTGAGCAGGCGCGGCTCGTACCGGTTGGCGTCCTCGGCCCAGCGCTGAGCCTCCGGCTGCCCGCCCAGCTTGCCCAGCCGGTGCAGGTCCTCGGCGGCCCAGCCGGCGCCCTCCCGGGCGAGGCCTTCGAGCAGGGCGGCGTCGGCGGCGATGTCGTGCCCGGCCAGGGGTGGCGGCTGGTTGACGACCTCGTGGGTGAGTGGCATGCCCCGAATCTAGGCCGCCGCACCGGCCGGTGACGAGGGCGGGGACCAGGTGGCCGCCATGGCGGCGATCCGCCCGGCGACCCCGGCCGGGTCGACCACCTGGTGCAGGTGGCGCCCGGCGATCCGCTCCACGGCCCAGCCCCGGGCGGCGGCCTCGTTGGCGACCTGCTCGTACGGCGGCCCGAACAGCAGATAACCGCACGGCTGCGCGTCCCAGCCCGCCGGCACCGGGATCTGCTGCTCGTAGTAGCTCAGCGGCAACCGCGGCTGCTCAGCCTCGACGGCCGCACGGACGGTGGCGTCGGGCAGCATGGGCGCCACCTCGGCCTCGTCGTACCAGGTCGTCCACTGCGGCAGGATGCCGTCTACGGCCTTGGCCCGCAGGAACGCCAGCGCCTCCGGCGGAACGACCGGGGTGGGCCCCTGCCGGGCGGGCAGGGCCGCGTCCACGAACAGGCAGCCGACGACCGGCCGGGTGGCGGCCGCGACGATGACCGGCACGAACAGTCCGGCGTTGCTGTGCGCCACCAGCACCACCGACCGGTCCGGCGGCAGCCCGGCGACGGCCGCACCGACCAGCTCCACGACCCGGGGCCAGAACGGCGGTCCCGCGTCGCCCACCCCGGCCAGCGACGGCACGACGACGGTGGCTCCCCGGGCGCGCAGCTCATCGGCGACGGGCTGCCAGGTGCCCGGCCCGACCGACGGGCTGTGCACCATTACGAAGACGGCGTCCATGACGCTCAGGCTTCCGGAAACGGGCCGGCGTGGCCAGGGCGGCGCGTGACGCCCTCAGCGAAACCGGCTCGGCCGGGATGACCGCTCGTTCGCCCGGCGGTATCGCGGGCGCATCTTGCGGCCGTAGCGTGCGCCGGCGACTACCCGCCGTCGAGACAGCCGGAGCGTTCGTCGCCCGGGTCGGAAATCGCCCGATCGTTAAGGCCTGATCGCGGGTGTTGGTCCGAAATGCCGCCCCACGGCGCGTGTGCGGTCCTCTTAGGATGACCCGGCCCGCGTGTATATGCGGGTCGAAATGGGGGAGGCACGTGTTCAGACAACGGAAAGTGCGCGGCGCCGCGGCCGGGCTCGCCTGCGTGGCCATGGTCGCGACGGCGGGAATCCTGGCGAGCTCCGCGTCGGCGGATGACACGGGCACCGACGTGGCATCCCGCAAGCGGGCCGCGGCCGACGGGAAAGCTCCCGCCCGTGACAAGAAGCAGCAGGCGGCGGCCAAGGCCGCCGCGGAGAAATCCGCAGCCCGCAAGAAGGCGGACGTCGGCGACGGCTCCGTGCACCTGGTGGTCGGTTTCAAGCCGGGGGTCGAGGCCTCCGTGGCCACCCAGTCCCTCGGTGCGGCCGGCCTGCGGGCCAAGACGGACGCCGCCCTGGCGTCCCTCGGCGCCCGTCGCGTGACTGTCCCGGCCGCAGCCAGCGCCGAGGCGATCGCCAAGCTGCGGGCCGACCCGGACGTGGCGTACGTGGAGAAGGACGGCATCGCCCGGGCCACGGCGGTCACGCCGAACGACGAGTACTGGTCGTACCAGACCGAACTGCCCCAGATCACCGTGCCGGGTGCCTGGGACCTGACCACCGGATCAGCCGCGGTGAAGGTGGCCGTGGTCGACACCGGCGTGACGAACCTCGGTGGTGAGCTCGGCGACGCGTTGCTGCCGGGCTGGGACTACGTCAACGGCGACAGCGACCCGGCCGACGACGAGGGGCACGGCAGCGCGGTTGCCGCCCTCATCGCCGGGCGGGGCAACAACGGCACCGGTACGGCGGGAGTCTGCTGGCAGTGCCAGATCCTCCCGGTCAAGGTGCTGGACTCCGCGGGCAACGGCTCGATGGCCAACGTGGCGGCCGGCATCAAGTACGCGGCCGACCGCGGTGTGCAGATCATCAACGTGTCGCTCGGTGGTTATTCGAGCAGCACGGTGCTGCAGGACGCGGTCACGTACGCCCGCGGTAAGGGCATCCTGGTCGTCGCGTCCGCGGGTAACGACGCGCTGCGCGACCGGCTGTACCCGGCCGCGTACGCGGACTCGCTCGCCGTCGGTGGCACCGACATCAACGGCGATCTCTTCCTCGACTACGACCCGGCGCTGGGCTTCTACGGCTCGAACTGGGGCGCCGACTGGGTCGACGTGGCCGCACCCTGGTGCACGGTCGCGCCGAACCTGGCCGGCTTCGCCAACGACAGCGGTGGCGAGGACGTCGGCGAGGACGACTACGGGTACTTCTGTGGCACCTCGGCGTCCGCACCCCTGGTGTCGGGCATCGCGGCGCTGGTGAAGTCGCGCAACCCGGGAGCGACCGTGTGGTCGCTGCAGAACAGCCTCACCAAGACCGCCAAGCAGACCGTCACGCCGGACTTCACGGCGTTCGGCGAGGTGCGCGCGGCAACGGCGGTGACCACTGTGGACACCACCGCGCCGAAGATCACCGGGGCGACGCCGGCGCAGTCGGCCAAGTTCCGCGGCACGGTGACGGTCGGCGCGACCGGCGTCTCCGACACCGGCGGCGCGGGCATGTCGTACGGTGCGCTCTACGCCGACGGCAAGTACGTCGGCCGGGACACCACGACGCCGTACGCGGTCAAGTACAACAGCGGCCGGCTCAACCGTGCGGTGAAGCTGCAGTGGAAGGTGTACGACCGGGCGGGTAACTCGGCGGTCTACAACCGCACCCTGATCGCCGACAACAAGGTGCCGACGGTGAAGATCACCAGCGGCCCCAAGAACGGCGCGAAGGTCAAGGGCACCGTGACGCTGAAGGCCTCGGCCAGCGACTCGTCGGGCATCGCCCGCGTCGAGCTGCTGATCAACGGCAAGGTGGTCGCCAAGGACACCACGTCGGGCTACTCGTTCAAGATCAAGGTGTCGAAGTACGGCAAGAAGATCAAGGTGCAGGTCCGCTCGGTCGACAAGGCGGGCAACTCCGCCACGACCTCGGCCCGCACCTGGAAGCGCTGACAGCCGGTCCGCGCACCCGCACCGACGACGAAGGCCCAACCCCTGGCACGGGGGTTGGGCCTTCGTCGTCGTCCGGGGGCGTTAGGTTGACGTCCCCACCACCCCCCGGGC
>NZ_JBEZGQ010000697.1:0-4570 GCF_040650095.1 Actinoplanes sp. NPDC048791
GCCGCGGTGACCACGCCCGCGCGTGCTGAGGAGCCGTCCGACGCCGCCGACCGGGCGCCGAGCAGGCCGGCCGCGGCCAGGTTTGCCTTCGCCGGTGGCTACGGGCCGGTGCTCGGCCGCTCGGGGACGTTGCGGCGGTTCAAGGTGGCGGTGGAGAAGCGGCTCGCGTCCGGTGACGGCGGGAACTTCGCCGAGGAGATTGATCGGATATTGGGTGATCCGCGGAGCTGGATCGCCGGGCGGCAGTTCCGGCTGCAGCGGGTGCCCGCCCCGGCCGCCGCCGAGTTCACCGTCTACCTGGCCTCGGCCGCCACCTCCGAGAAGATGTGCGCCGACGGCGGTCTGCGTACCGAGGGCTTCACGTCGTGCCGGCTGCCCGGTCAGGTGGTCATCAACAACGACCGCTGGCAGGCCGCGGTGCCCGGTTACGGTGCACCGCTGGCGGCGTACCGGGCGTACGCGATCAACCATGAGGTCGGCCACCAGCTGGGCCACGGTCATGAGCTCTGTCCCGGCGAGGGCAAGCTCGCGCCGGTCATGATGCAGCAGACCTACGGGCTCAAGGGGTGCGTCGCCAACCCCTGGCCGTACGTGGACGGCGAACGGTACGCCGGTAACCCCGCCGACTGATCCCGCATTCCCCCGTCCCGCATGTCGGGCCGGTGTTCCACGTCATGTCCGATCCGGCGGCCGGCGAGCAACAATGGGGTCCACACACCGTCGATCCGGGGAGTTCACCGTGTCACTGCCCCCGCTCGTCGAGCCGGCCGCCGAGCTGAGCATCGACGAGATCCGCCGCTACTCGCGTCACCTGATCATCCCCGACGTCGGGATGGACGGGCAGAAGCGGCTGAAGAACGCCAAGGTCCTGGCCGTGGGCGCGGGTGGTCTCGGCTCTCCCGCCCTGCTCTACCTGGCCGCCGCCGGGGTGGGCACGCTCGGCATCATCGACTTCGACACCGTCGACGAGTCCAATCTCCAGCGCCAGATCATCCACGGCGTCTCCGACGTGGGCCGGCCCAAGGCCGAGTCCGCCGCGGACAGCATCCGGGAGATCAACCCGCTGGTGAACGTGATCATTCACAACACCGCGCTGGACCGCGACAACGTCAAGGAGATCTTCAGCCAGTACGACCTGATCGTCGACGGCACCGACAACTTCGCGACCCGTTACATGGTCAACGACGCGGCGGTCCTGCTCGGCAAGCCGTACGTCTGGGGTTCGATCTACCGTTTCGACGGCCAGGCGTCGGTGTTCTGGGAGGAGCACGGTCCCTGCTACCGCTGCCTCTACCCGGAGCCGCCCCCGCCCGGCATGGTCCCGTCCTGCGCCGAGGGTGGCGTGCTGGGCGTGCTCTGCGCCTCGATCGGTTCCATCCAGGTCAACGAGGCGATCAAGCTGATCACCGGCATCGGTGAGCCGCTGGTCGGCAGGCTGATGGTCTACGACGCCCTGGAGATGGAATACCGCAAGATCAAGGTGCGCAAGGACCCGAACTGCGCGCTCTGCGGGGAGAACCCGACCGTCACCGACCTGCTCGAGGACTACGACGACTTCTGCGGCGCGGTCTCCGAGGAGGCGCAGGAGGCCACCCTCAACGCGACGATCACGGCGCGCGAGCTCAAGGAATGGCAGGACTCCGGCAAGGACATGTTCCTGGTCGACGTCCGCGAGCCCGCCGAGTACGAGATCGTCAGCATCCCGGGGGCGACCCTGATCCCCAAGGGCGACATCCTGTCCGGTGAGGCGCTGGCGCGCTTCCCGCAGGACCGGCAGATCGTGCTGCACTGCAAGTCCGGTGTCCGCTCGGCCGAGGCGCTGGCCGCGTTGAAGGCGGCCGGGTTCAAGGACGCCGTGCACGTCCAGGGCGGCATCGTGTCCTGGGTCAACACCGTGGACCCGTCTCTCCCGTCCTACTGAGTCATCCGTCAGCGTGACGGCCGTCGATCCCTTTCGGGGTCGGCGGCCGTCGCTCTGTATACGCCGCGTCACGGAAACCGGATCGGGGCCTGCGTTTCCTCCTCCTGACGGTCACTCTGCGTCGATCGGACGTCACCAAGGCGGACGGAGCGGACCTATTAGACAGTTACCGAGACACCGCAGCGGAACGGGGGGCCGAGCTGTAGCGTCACCGTCGTGGTCGACATCGATGCGGCGATCGGATACGTCGTAGCGCACGGCGACCCGGTGGAACGGGCCCGGTTGTCCTACCTGCGTACGGGCACGGTGCCGCCGGCCTCGGCGCTGGAACGGATCGAGATCGAGCAGACCCCGGCGGGTGGCTGGCCCGCGGCCGGGGACGGTTCCGTGCCCTCGGTCGACGCCACCTGCTTCCGCCTGGCCGAGCTCGACGACCTCGGCGGGCTGCACGGTCCCCCGGTCGAGCGCGCGCTGGCCTGGCTGGCCTCCGTGCAGCGCCGGGACGGCACCTGGCAGGAGGATGAGTCGCTGGCCGCCGAGGCGCCGGCCTGGGCGATGCCCGGTGACCCGGAGGCGACCCTCTACCTGACGGCGGTGGCCGGCTTCTGGCTCACCGTCGCCGAGGTCGAGGCGCACCCGCACCACGAGGCCCCGGCCCGCTATGCCGCGACGTTGCAGGCCGCCGCCCGGTTCGTGGTCGAGCAGCTGCGCCCGGACGGCACCTGGCCGTCCTTCCTGGCGACCGGCTGGCACGCCGCCGGGCTGCTGCACGAGCAGCAGTTCTTCTACGAGTCGGCCCGGGTGCAGCTGGTGCTCGGCGACCGGCTGCCCGACATGTCCCCGGCGGACGCGGCGAACATGGCGGCCGCCCTGCGCCGGGTCAATCTCGGTGACGACTGGCTGCTGCAGAGCGCCCGCAAGCGGCTGAGCGAGACGCAGCGCACGGACGGCGGCTGGGACAGCGACGAAGGGCCGCTGTTCGACGTGAACACCACGCTGACCGCCATCCGCGCATGCCGGACCTGGACTCCCGCCCGGCACTGAGCTCCGGCGTCAGCGGGTGTGGCCGTTGCCCGTGACGATGTACTTGGTCGAGGTCAGTTCGGGCAGGCCCATCGGGCCGCGGGCGTGCAGCTTCTGGGTGCTGATGCCGATCTCCGCGCCGAAGCCGAACTCGCCGCCGTCGGTGAAGCGGGTCGAGGCGTTGATCATCACGGCGGCCGCGTCCACCCGGGCCGCGAAGCGCCGGGCCGCCACCAGGCTCTCGGTCACGATCGCCTCGGTGTGGCCGGTGCCGTAGCGGCGGATGTGGTCCAGCGCGTCGTCCAGGGAGTCGACCACCGCGACGGCGATGTCCGCCGACAGGTATTCCTTGCCCCAGTCCTCCGAGGTCGCGGGCACCACGCCCTCGAAGCCGGCCACCCGGGGGTCACCGTGCACGGTCACGCCGGCCGCCACCAGCTCCTCGATCACCAGCGGCAGGAACGACTCGGCCAGCGCGGAGTGCACCAGCAGCGACTCCGCCGTGTTGCAGGTGGACAGCCGCTGGGTCTTCGAGTTGAGCACCACGCCGAGCGCCTTCTCCAGGTCCGCGCCCTCGTCGACGTACACGTGGCAGTTGCCGACGCCGGTCTCGATCACCGGGACCGTCGACTCCTCGACCACGGTCTTGATCAGCGAGGCGCCGCCGCGCGGGATCAGCACGTCGACCAGGCCGCGGGCGCGCATCAGCTCCTTGACCGAGTCGCGGGTCGTGGCGTCGAGCAGCTGGATGGTGTTGGCCGGCAGGTGTGCGTCGGCGACGGCCTTGCGCAGCACCGAGACGATCGCCGCGTTCGAGCTCTGCGCCGAGCCGGAACCGCGCAGCAGCACCGCGTTGCCGGACTTCAGGCAGATGCCCGCCGCGTCCGCCGTCACGTTCGGCCGGCCCTCGTAGATGATGCCGACCACGCCGAACGGCACCCGGACCTGCCGCAGCTCCAGGCCGTTGGCCAGGGTCGAGCCGCGCACCACGTCGCCGACCGGGTCGGGCAGGGCGGCCAGCTGCCGCAGGCCGTCGGCCATCGCGGCGACGCGCTCGGCGGTCAGCGTCAGCCGGTCGATCATGGCCTCGGACAGCCCACCGGTACGGGCGTTCTGCACGTCCACCGCGTTGGCGGCGACGATGTCCTCGGTGCGCTCGACCAGCCGGTCCGCCATCAGCAGCAGCGCGGCGTCCTTCTCGGCGCGGGTGGCGGCGGCCAGCTCGATGCCGGCCACCCGGGCCTCGGCGGCCTGCTGAAGCACAGTCATGAAGACTCCTCGTTCGTTGCGCCGTGACGGACGGCGACGGGCTCAATCCTGCACCGTCGGGCCCGCTAAGTCATGTCCCTGAGCGCTCACAGCAGCACGAGATCGTCGCGGTGGACGACCTCGCGCTCGTAGCCGGGACCCAGCGCGGCGGCCAGCTCCGGGGTCGAGCGGCCCAGCAGTGCCGGCAGCTCGACCGCGTCGTAGTTGACCAGGCCCCGGGCGACCGACGTGCCGGAGCCCGCGTCCACCAGGTCCACCGGGTCGCCGGAGACGAAGGAACCGTCCACTGCGGTGATCCCGGCCGGCAGCAGCGACTTGCGCCGGGCGACGTCCGCGGTCACCGCGCCCGGGTCCAGG
>NZ_JBEZGQ010000698.1:0-4569 GCF_040650095.1 Actinoplanes sp. NPDC048791
GCCGGCCCGCCGTACGGGCCCGGGTCTGGCGCCTGGCCGAGCTGGACACGGCCGGGGTGGCCGGCGGCGAGGTCGCGGCGCTGCCCGGCCCGGAGTCGGTGCCACGATGGCCGATGTCCGACGCGTGGCCCGGCGAGTTCATCACCACGCTGGACGTACGCCCGATCGGCCCGGTGCGGCCGGGCCGCACGACCGCCTGGATCTCCACCGGGCTGGACCTGGTGGCCGGTGAGCCGGTCAGCGACCTGGCGAGATACCTGGCCCTGGTGGACACAGCCAACGGGATCGCGATCCGCGAGTCCCCCAAGGAATGGCTCTTCCCCAACCTGGACCTGACGATCCACCTGCACCGGCAGCCCCGAGGGCGCTGGGTCGGCCTGGACACGTCGGTGGTGTTCGGGCCGCGGGGTCACGGCCTGACCACGACCACCCTGCACGACCTGGACGGGCCGGTCGGCCGCGCGGAGCAGATCCTGACGGTCCGCCCGGCGCCGCACTAGGCACGGCTGCCCGGTGGGCTCCGTCATCCGCAGTATTTCTTCTGCGCGGTCTCGGCCACCGTGGTCGCTTTCTTGATCAGTGCGGCCATCTGGCGTTGGTAGGACTTGCCCGTTCCGGTCCAGGCCGCCGTCTTGGTGGCTGCCCTCTTCACGGTGGCGGTGATGCCGCTGACGTCCGGACGGCGAGCAGGAGTGAAGCCCGGCAGTCCGGCGACCGCGTCCTCGTAGCCGGCAAGGTCGTCCTCGAGGGTCGTGACGGCTTGCTTGATGTCGCCGACGGCGGTGGCCAGGTCACTGACGTCGCTGTCGATGTCGTAGCCGTTGCTGGCGACGTCGTAGGACGAGCTCTGGGCGTCGTAGGCCGCGCTGCAAGCGTCGTAGGTGTCACTCTTCCGGCCGGCCGCAGCGGCGTTCTTCCTGGCCGCCGCCAGGTTGTTCTCGGCTTCCCGCAGGTGGGTGGCGAACGAGCTGAAGGACGGCGGCTCGGCCAGCGCCGAGCTCAATGCCGAGTGATCGGAGATGACGGTGTCCGCGGCGGACGTTATCGCAGCCTCCTGGCGGCTCCGCTGATCAGCTTCCTGTTGATCGGCTGCGGTCTGGGCCTGCTCGGCGGTGTTGGCATCAGCTTGGTCCCGCAGGGCGGCCACGGCTTCGTTGTAGTCGTCCAGGGTGCCCGGCCGGAGCTCGATCGGCGCAACGGACCCGTCCTCCTGCGGAATCTGCAGGGTCAGGACCGACGGAGTGAGGGTGCCGGTGAACGTGGTGACGGTGCCCAGGCCGCCGGGGAACGACAGGGTGATCGCGTTGTCCTGCACGGTGCCGGTGAAGGCGAGATGGGTCGGCTTCACGCTTGTCGCCGCTCCGCCGTCGACCGATGTCGAATCCAGCGTGCCGGTGAGGGCCTGGTCCGTCCGGGTCATCTGGACCATGACTGTCGAGGTCGACGACGTGCCGACCCACGCTTTCCCGGCGGCGGGCTCCTTCGCAAGCGGGTTCGCACAGCTTGACATGACCAGCAGTACGAGACCCAGCACCACCGCTGTCCGTGGCGTGCGCGCCAGCCCTGCTCTCATCACACCGTTGCTCCGCAATGTTCGACCTGCCGCGACCCGGACAATGAGGAGACCACCGGACGGAGGGCGGCACCATCGGTGGATCCGGCACACTCGCCCTGCGGCGGACCGTGACCCATATAGACAGTGACGACTATTGTCGGCGGCGGAGCTCGCGAAGGAAGTCAGTCACTCGACCCGTCACGGGAGTGCTCATGACCCATCCGAAGCAATGGCGCCGCGGATTCGCAGTCGCTGCCGCCGCCACCGCCGCCCTCACCACGGTTCCGCTCTCCCCGGCCCATGCCGCCGCCGCGCCCGCACCCCGGGTGGCGTGGGCGGCGTGCGAGGACGGGTTCGAGTGCGCCACCGTGCCGGCCCCGCTGGACTACGACCGGCCGCGGGGTGTGCAGATCGGCATCTCACTGCTACGGCTGCGCGCCGCCGATCCGGCGCGGCGGATCGGCTCGCTGCTGCTCAACCCCGGCGGTCCCGGCGGATCCGGTGTGGACTTCGCGCGCGCGGTGGCCCGGAGCCTGCCGGCCGAGATCCAGGGCCGCTTCGACATCGTCGGCTTCGATCCGCGTGGCATCTACCGCAGCACACCGCTGCGCTGCTTCGACACCTACGAGCAGGCGATCGCGGTGCTGCCGCCGTTCGCGTACCCGGAGGCCACGGCCGAGGAACGACGGCAGCGGGTGTCGGACGACCAGCTCGCCGCCGCCTGTGCCCGGCACGGCGGGGCCATTCTCAATCACATGTCCAGTGCCGACGCGGCCCGCGACATGGATCTGCTGCGTGAGGTGCTCGGCGACAAGAAGCTGAGCTATCTCGGCTACTCGTACGGCTCGCTGCTCGGGCAGAACTACGCCAACCTGTTCCCGTCCCGGGTCCGCGCTCTGGTGATCGACGCTGTGGTGGATCCCGTGGCCTGGTCCACCGGGCACGGGCGCGATGCCCGGACCGTGCCGGTCGGCACCCGGATCGCCAGCGCCGACGGCGCCGGCCGGACCCTCGAAGAGTTCTTCCGGCTGTGCGACGCGGCCGGTCCGGACTGCGCCTTCTCCGGCGACGCGAGCAAGCGGTACGCGCAACTGGCGAACCGCCTGCGCGGGCACCCGGCAACCATCGTCGACCCGTTCTCCGGCGAGAGCTACACCTTCACCCACAGCGACCTGATCGCCACCACGCTGGGCGCCCTGTACAGCCCGCAGATCTGGCCCGACCTGGCCTTCTTCCTCGACGCCGTGGACGATCAGCTGACCCCGGCCGTCCTCGGGCAGCGGCTCGCCACCGTCCGCGCCGGGCTCGGCCTGGCCGCCCAGCCGCAGGAGGAGTATCCGAGCGACGTCGAGGGCTCCCCCGGCGTCACCTGTTCCGACACCGTCAACCCGCGGTCCCTGGCGGACTGGCAACGGTCCGCGGATCGCGCCGAGCAGCGCTACGGCTACTTCGGCCGGATCTGGAACTGGGCCTGGAGTGCCTGTGGCTCCTGGCCGCGTACCGCCGGACAGGATCGGCACCTGGGCCCGTGGACGGCCCGGACCGCGGCGCCCGTGCTGGTCGTCGGCAACTACTTCGACCCGGCCACCCGCTACCAGGGCGCTGTCGCCGCGTCCCGGCTGCTGCCGAACTCGCGGCTGCTGTCCTACGCCGGGTGGGGGCACGGCGCCTACTTCATCGCCGGCAACACGTGCGTGGACACGAAGGTGACCCAGTATCTGCTGACCAGCCGGGTGCCGGCCGCGGGCACTGTGTGCCGGCCCGAGGGCTCACCCTTCGATCCGGCGCCGGCCTCGGCACTGAGCGCGTCCGCCGCGTCCGCGCTCAGCTCCGTCGTGGTGCCCGAGGCCGTACGCCGGTCGTTCAGGACAACAGCTGGGTGAACCGGATCGCGTTGCCGAAGGGGTCGCGCAGGCCGCAGTCGATGCCGTACGGGCGCTCGGTGGGCTCGTCGGTGAACTCGACGCCGAGGCCCTTGAGGGTCTCGTAGGTCTTGCGGCAGTCGTCGGTGCTGAAGATCAGGTTACCGCCGGTGGCGCCCTTGCTCAGCAACTCGCGGACCTGCTGGGCGGTCTCCTCGGACATCGAGGGGCCGCCCGGCTTCTCCAGCAGGATCTGGCGTTCCGGGCGGCCCGGGACCTGCACGGTGAGCCAGCGCATGAAGCCGAGGTCTACGTCGGAGCTGACCTCCAGGCCGAGCTTGCCGACGTAGAAGTCGAGGGCCTCGTCCTGGTCCAGGACGTAGATCTGGGAATGGGTGATCGCGGTGAACATGGGCCTCACGCTAGCGGCCCGGCCGGTGCGGAACTTCTCCGAAACTGCTCACTCGGCCGGGTCCACACCTTGGTGAAACAGGTGGGCACGCCGGTCGCCGTGACCTGCCGGCGGTAGTCGCGCGGCGACCGGCCGACGATGTCGTGGAACGTGCGGCTGAACGTGCCCAGGCTGCCGAAGCCGACCCGGAAGCAGATGTCGGTCACGCTCTCGCCGGTCTCGCGCAGCAGGAACATGGCCCGCTCGACCCGGCGGCGCTGCAGGTAGCGGTGCGGCGTCTCACCGAAGGTGGCCCGGAACGTACGGGTGAAGTGCGCCGGCGACACGTGGGCGATCCGGGCCAGGGCGGCGACGTCCAGCGGCTGCGCGTACGCGCGGTCCATGGCGTCGCGGGCCCGCAGCATCCGGCGGTTGCTCTGCTCGACAGCGCGGCTCACGAGGCCATGACACCACGGATCACCGGCCGGGTCAGCCCTTGCTCTCCGTGACGGTCGTCGCGGTGACGGTGCCCTCGGTGTCGGCCGTGCCCTGGACGCTGACCGTGTCACCGGCCTTGAGGTCTTTGAGCTTGCCCTTGGTGGCGCTCTGCACCGTCGTGCCGGCGCCGGTCCGTACCGTCACCACCTCGCCGTCCGCCTTCTCGACGTAGATCGTGGTGCCGTTGACCAGCTTGACCTTGCCGGTGGTCGGTCCCGCGGCGGCCGGCGCGGCCGCGGTGGGGGCGGCACCGCCGCCGAAGG
>NZ_JBEZGQ010000699.1:0-4565 GCF_040650095.1 Actinoplanes sp. NPDC048791
CGTACCTGCTCGGCGTCGACCGCGTTGTCGAGCACGACCAGCGCCCGCCGGCGGGACAGCTCCGCGCGCCAGAGCGCCGCGCGTTCGGCGGCGCCCGCCGGCGGATGGCTGACGGCCAGTGCGTTCAGCAGCCGGCCCAGTGCGGCCGGCGGATCCAGGGGCTGCTGACCCGGGGTGAAACCCTGCAGGTCGAGGTAGAGACCGCCGTCCGGGTAGGTGGCGGCGAGCCGATGGGCCACGTGCACGGCCAGGCTGGTCTTGCCGACGCCGGCCATGCCGTCGACCACAACCGCACCCACGGTACGGAGCAGCTCCTCGACCAGCGCACACTCCGCCTCGCGCCCGGTGAAGTCGAACAGGTCGGCCGGCAGATCGTTGCGGCGTGGCACGGGCGCCGCACCCGCCTTCGCCGCCTCCGCCCACACCGCGCGCAGCGGCCGGGGATCTCGGCCCACGACCCGGCACAGCGCCACGACGGTGTCCCACGGCGGCACGAGCCGGCCGGTCAGATACCGCGACAGGGACGAGCTGCTCAGCCCCGACCGGGCGGCCAGGGCGCGCAGGCTGAGCCCGCTCAGCTCCTTGATCCGGGCGAGCTGGACCACCAGCTGCTCCTGGGGGCTGGACACCTGAAACACCGTACCGTCCCGCCCCACAACCTCGGATCAGCGACGCGTTTCCGCAGCTCAAATCGCACCTGGGTGTCCCACGGTGTCCCACGCGCCGGGCGCTGCCCGGGCCGCCGATGGTCGGATGACTCCTGTCGGGAACGCCGACGACGGAGACGGAAGGAGACCCGATGCCGACCGAGCGCATGCCGAACCCGGCGGTCCTGCTCCCTGCGGCGATGACGGCCCTGACGGCCGTCGACGCGGCCGTCGCCCGGGCCGGACTGGACGGCAAGCTGCTGGCGCTGAGCCGGCTGCGGGCCAGCCAGATCAACGGCTGCGGCCCCGGCGTGGCCGAGGGAGTGCACCGGGCCCAGCAGTACGGCGCGAGCACAGCACAACTGCACGCAGTCGCCGCCTGGCGGGCGACCACCTGGTTCAGCGACGAGGAACGCGCCGCCCTGGCGCTGACCGAGGCGGTGACCCGGCTCACCGTGCCGACCCGCCAGCAGGCCGGCCCGCGATGACCGGACACCGAGAGGAAACTGACATGCCGACCACCACGAAGACCACCGGCGTTTTCACCGACGAGGAGCGCGGCGCGATGAAGGAGCGCGCCAAGGAGCTCCGGGCGAGCACCAGGCGGGGGGCCAAGGCCGACACCGAGAGCCAGGTGCTGGAGAAGATCGCCGAGATGGCGGACTCCGATCGCATCCTCGCCGAGCGGTTGCACGCCCTGATCAAGGCCGGCGCGCCGGCCCTCACCCCGAAGCTCTGGTACGGAATGCCGGCCTACGCCCGCGACGGCAAGGTGGTCTGCTTCTTCCAGAGCGCGGCGAAGTTCAAGACCCGGTACGCGGTGCTCGGCTTCAGCGACGAGGCCCGCCTCGACGACGGCGCCCTGTGGCCGACCTACTTCGCCCTGACCGAGCTCAACCCTGAGACCGAGGCGCGGGTCAGCGCCCTCGTACGGCAGGCCGTCAGCTGAGGACGGGTCGCGGGCCCTTGCTCATGTCCAGCAGGCACAGAGTGTTGCCGAACGGGTCCTCCAGGACGGCACACAAGCCGATGGGCACCTCGAACGGCGCCTCCCGCACGGTGCACCCGGCCTGCTGGCCCGTCAGCACGGCCTGAGCCACGTCGTCCACCAGGTAGTGCACGCCGCGGTCGTCCGGCAGCTCCATCGTGTGCAGGACGACCTCGGCGTCGGTCTCCGGCAGGCCCATCCCGGCCGACGTCTCGTCGCGCCACAGCGGCGTCAGGCCCCAGACGCGGGTGTAGAACTCCACCGCCGGGGTCAGCTCGGGCACCCGCACCATCACGCAGTCAATCTTCCGCAGCATGGGTCCATCATCCGATGGTCCCGAGGAAGACGATGGCGTCGAGCTGGTTGATGGTCGCCGGGTCCAGGGAGAGGTACGTGTGGTCGCGCGGCACCCGCGGCGTCAGCTCGCGGTCGAGGGTCTCGGCGAGACGGCCGGGATCGACGACGGCGCGGTCGTACGGCAGGGTCGACAGCACGCCTTCGAGGGTGTCGGGAGGCGGGACGTCGGCGCCGCGGGTGCCGAAGGTGGTGGCGGCGAAGGCGTACTCGCCGTCGAGACGGGCGCCGGCGATGGCCCCCGCGCTCCACCACTGCAGGGGCAGGCCGGCGAAGTGCAGGTAGCTCTTGTCGCGTTGCAAGTGACGGTTGCCCGCGAAGGCCAGCGTGGGCCCGCGCCGCCGTTCCCGGCCGACGATGGCCGCCAGTTTGTCGGCCATGATCGTGTCGCGCAGGCCCATCAGCGCGTTGACGCGGGTGGGCGCGGGGTCGGCCATCCTGGCGTGGTAGCGCAACAGTCCGGCCGCCGTACGGGCGTGCAGGTCGGCGCTCCACCAGCCGTCGGCGGAGGTGTCAGCTGTCAATTGGGGAGCGTGGGTGCTGAGCAGCACGCGCAGGTCGTCGACGATCAGGCGCAACTCCCGGACCTCGGGGCTGCGGCCGACCGACCGGGCCGGGTCCACGGTGGCGGCCGGGTCGGTCCAGCGCCCGTCCGCCCCCAGCAGACCGTCCAGGTGCGCGCGGCTCCAGGGCAGGTCGAGGTGGCCGGCGAGGTAGTCGTACAGGGCAGTCACGGCGGGACGGGGACCGGCCGGTCCGGTGACCTCCAGGGGACCGTCGAAGCCGTAGAAGCGCAGCCGCTCGGGCCGGGGCCGCTCCTCGTTGTAGGCGCGCATCCAGCGCAGGAGCTCACGGTTGGCCGGTGAGGCGCCGAAGCCGTGGCTGAAACCCCGGCTCAGCGCCGTGTCCAGGGAGCCGGTGCCGTCCGTGACGTACGCGTCGGCGGCCAGGCCGGCCAGGCAGTCGCTCTCGATGGTGATCGAGCGGTAGCCCTCGTGGGTGACCAGGTGGCGGAAGAGCTCGTTGCGCAGCTCCGGGAAGGCTTCGACGCCGTGGGTGGGCTCACCGAGGCCGAGCAGGCGGGTGCCGGGATGCACCAGCGCGGTGAGAGCTTCAGCGGTGAAGGGCCGGGCGGCGTCCCGGATCGAGGTCGTCATGCCCATCAACAGTATCGTTGAACTTTCTGTGTAAACTTCGCCGGAATGCGGCTGCGACCCATCGACCTGGCCCGTGAGCACGGCCTGTCCACCCAGGCGGTGCGCAACTATGAGGAAGCGGGCATCCTCCCGCCGGCCGGGCGCTCACCGTCGGGCTACCGCGTCTACGCCCCACGCCATGCCGCGGCGTTGCGGACCTTCCTCGCGCTGATCCCCGCCCACGGCCACGCGACCGCCACCGCCATCATGCGGGCGGTGAACGAGGGCGCGGTCGAGGAAGCGCTGCGCCTGATCGACGGCAGCCACGCGCAACTGGCCGAGGACCGCCGCACGCTGGAAGCGGTGGACCTCGCCCTGAGCGGCCTGGCCCCACCGGCCGAACCGGCGCCGGGTGAGACGTTCATCGGCCCGCTCGCGCACCGGCTCGGCATCCGGCCGGCCACGTTACGCAAGTGGCAGCGCGCCGGCCTGATCACGCCCCGCCGCGATCCGCACACCGGCTACCGCGTCTACACCGCCGCCGACGTACGCGACGTGCTGCTGGCCCACCAGCTGCGCCGCGGCGGGCACGGGCTGGCCCGGATCGCCCAGGTGCTGGAACAGGTGCGGACGGCGGGCGGACCCGAGCCCCTGCAAGCGACGATGAGCGAGTGGCGGGCCCGGCTGACGGCCCGGGGCACAGCGATGCTGTCCGGCGCGGCCGCGCTCGACACGTACCTGAAGACACCCAGCCTGAAAACACCCGGCAGCTGAGCCGGCTCAGCGCACCAAGGTCGCCTCGCCGTCGGCCAGGTGCAGCTCGTGGTCGCAGGCCGCGGCGGCCTCCGGGTCGTGGGTGGCGAAGACCACCGCCGCGCCCCGCACCGCCTCCCCGCGCAGCAACTCGATCACCTTCTGCCGGTTGGCCGCGTCCAGCTCGCTGGTCACCTCGTCGGCCAGCAGCACGTCACCGCGCAGGGCCAGACCGCGGGCGATCGCGGCGCGCTGCTGCTGGCCCCCGGAGAGCTCGTCGACGAGCTGGTCGGCCTGCCCGGCCAGGCCCACGCGTTCGAGCGACTCCGCGGTGCCGCGCCGGGCGTCGGCGGGGGTGCCACCGGTCGCGATCACGGCGACCGCGATGTTCTCGGCCGCGGTGAGGATCGCCGCCAGCCCGTTCTCCTGCGGGATCAGCACCACGCCGAGCGCGACACCCTGGTCGCGGTCCTTGAGCTCGCCGCCGTCGACCAGCACCCGGCCGGCGGCCGGCGGCAGCAGACCCGCCATCGCCGCCAGCAGCGTGGTCTTGCCCGCCCCGGACGGACCGGTCACGGCCAGGATCTCGCCGGGCCGCACCGTCACGGTCACGTCCCGCAGCACCGGCACCCCGTCGCCGTACGCGACCTGCGCCGCGTCCACCGTCAGCGTCCTCATCGGCCCTCC
>NZ_JBEZGQ010000700.1:0-4559 GCF_040650095.1 Actinoplanes sp. NPDC048791
CGGCTCGCCCTCCAGCCGCGACGACTCGTCCACCGTCAGCTCCACTCCGCGCTCGCTGGCCTGGGCCGACTTGCCCAGCAGCAGCGCCGCCAGGGCCGGCTCGGTGAGCGCGCCGACCACCTGGTCGGTGAGCTGCTGGGCCAGCGCCAGCTCGTCGGTGGCCAGCCGGATCGCCTCGTCGGTGCGGCCCAGCTCGACCAGGGTCAGGACGGTGTGCAGGCGGTTGGCGGCCTCGTGGGCCTGCGACTGCAACGCCTCGGTGAGCCCGCGCACCGAGTCCAGCTCCCCGGTCAGCGCCCGCAGCTCGGTGTGGTCGCGCAGGGTCAGCACCGTGCCCAGGGTGCGGCCCTCGAACCGGGTCTCACGCTGGCTGGCCACCAGCACCCGGTCGCCGGCCAGCACCGGCTCGTCAACCGTGGTGCGGCGAGACGTCAGCAGGGCCGCGGCCTCGGCGGGCAGCTCCAGCTCGTCGACGCGGCGGTCGGTGCGCGCGTCCTGGTCGATGCCGAGCAGCCGCCGGCCCTCGTCGTTGATCAGGGCCACCCGGCCGTCCCGGTCGACCACCACCAGCCCCTCCCGTACGGCGTGCAGCACCGCGTCGTAGTACTCGTACATCCGGGTCATCTCGGCCGGGCCCAGCCCGTGCGTCTGCCGGCGCAGCCGCCGGCTGAGCAGCCAGGCCCCGGCCGCGGCCAGCAGCAGCGCGGCCACTGTGGCCAGCGCGACCGGGGGCGCCTGGCCCAGCAGCTTACGGTTGATCTCCTTGGTGGTGATACCGACCGAGACCAGGCCCATCACGCTGCCGTCGGCCGCGCGCACCGGCACCACGGTGCGCACGGACTCGCCGAGACTGCCCCGGTACTGCTCCACGACCGTGCCGCCGGCCAGGGCGCCGGCCACCGTACCGGCGAACTTCTGCCCGATCAGGTCGGGGTTGCGGTGGGTGTACCGGGTGCGGTCGGTGGCCATCACCACGACGAAGTCGGTCCCGGTGGCCTTCCGGGTGGCTTCCGCGTACGGCTGCAGCACGGCACTGGGCCGCGGCGAGCGCAACGCGTCAGCCACCATGGGGGACAGGGCGATGGCCTCCGCCACGGCCTTGACCTCCTCGACCGCGGAGTCGTGGGCGTCGTTGCGGGCCAGCAGCACGGCGCCGGTGGTGCCGCCGGCCACGAGCAGGCTGACGACCAGCACCTGCAACGCGAACAGCTGCCCGGCGATGCTCCAGCGCTGTCCCATGGGGCGTCGTCTCATCGGCGTGTTTCCAGTCGTCGTCGTCGCGTTTCGCCGCGGTGAACAGAATGAACGCAATGGTGCCCCGGGGGTGAGACCCAGGACACAGTCTGCGGCATGGAGAGTCAGAGCCCCGCCCCGCCCGCCCCGACCCCGGGGGCGAAGCGGGACCGCACCCACTACTTGTATCTGGCGGTGATCGTCGCCGTCATCCTCGGCATCGCCGTCGGTTTCCTCGTGCCCGACTTCGCGGTCGAACTGCGCCCGATCGGCACCGGCTTCGTCAACCTCATCAAGATGATGATCAGCCCGGTCATCTTCTGCACCATCGTGCTGGGTGTCGGTTCCGTCCGCCAGGCCGCGAAGGTCGGCAAGGTCGGCGGGCTCGCGCTCGGCTATTTCCTGATCATGTCGACCGTGGCCCTGGCCATCGGCCTGGTCGTCGGCAACCTGATCCACCCCGGATCCGGCCTCAACCTGGACGCCTCGGTGGCCGAGGCCGGCCAGAAGGCGGTCGGTGACTCGGCAAGCGAGGGCACCGCCGCCTTCATCCTCGGCATCATCCCGACCTCGCTGTTCTCGGCGCTGACCGAGGGCCAGGTGCTGCAGACCCTGCTGGTGGCGCTGCTGGTCGGCTTCGCCCTGCAGTCGATGGGCGCGCGCGGCGAGCCGGTGCTGCGAGCGGTCACCGTGTTGCAGCGACTGGTCTTCAAGGTCCTCGCGATGATCATGTGGCTGGCCCCGATCGGCGCGTTCGGCGCGATGGCGGCGGTGGTCGGCGCGACCGGCGTCGACGCCCTCAAGAGCCTGGCCCAGATCATGCTCGGCTTCTACGCCACCTGCGCCATCTTCGTGTTCGTCATCCTCGGCACCCTGCTGTGGCTGGTGGCCCGGATCAACCTGCTCAAGCTGCTGCGCTACCTGGGCCGTGAGTTCCTGCTGATCGTCTCCACCTCGTCGTCGGAGTCGGCCCTGCCCCGGCTGATCGCCAAGATGGAGCACGTCGGCGTCAGCAAGCCGGTCGTCGGCATCACCGTGCCGACCGGATACTCCTTCAACCTGGACGGCACGGCCATCTACCTCACCATGGCCTCGCTGTTCGTCGCCCAGGCGGTCGGCGACCCGCTGTCGGTCAGCGAGCAGATCTCGCTGCTGGTCTTCATGATCATCGCCTCCAAGGGCGCGGCCGGCGTCACCGGCGCGGGCCTGGCCACCCTGGCCGGCGGCCTGCAGAGCCACCGCCCGGAACTGCTCGACGGCGTCGGCCTGATCGTCGGCATCGACCGGTTCATGTCCGAGGCGCGGGCCCTGACCAACTTCGCCGGCAACGCGGTCGCCACCGTGCTGATCGGCACCTGGACCAGCGAGTTCGACCGGGACCGGGCCCAGCGCGTGCTGGCCGGGGAGGACCCGTTCGACGAGGCGACGATGCTCGACGAGCACGACGACCCGCCCGCGGCGGCCCAGCCATCCACCGGCCAGCCGCCCACCACCCCGCCGCCGGCTGTTCCCGCGGGCGCGCCCGCCTGAACCTGCGGCACCTGATCCGCCACTCCGTCGCGCCCAATCCGACTGCCCCGGGCGCGGCGGGGTGGCGCCGTGCCGGCCCTTCGGCCGGCGCCATCCGGGCGTTGCGGCCGGCGGGGTAGGCCCCGTGCCGACTCTTCGGTCCGTGGCCATCCGGGCGTTGCGGCGCGGCCACGCATCCACCACCGTGGAACTCATACATTGCCCGTGGTCTATCCATTCGGTGAAGGTGGGCACACATGGTCGGTAGGGGCAGAATCGCGGCCGCGCTGTCGGTAGCGCTGGCATCCATCGGGCTCGCGGCACCGGCACCCGCCGGCGCCGCGATCAGCCGGGCCGACCTGGCTCTGCGCTGGGCGCCCATCCACTACCAGGACGTCGACGCCACCGGCAGCCACGCCCTGGGCGGCAAGGCCGACTACCTGACCAAAGTGGACTTCGACGGCGACTGGAACGGCCGCAACAACTGGGACCGCGCAGCCGAGTCCGGCGCGTCGTTCTCGGCGGCGGCGTACTACTCGGTGGCGGAGACCAGCACCCACTGGTACGTCACCTACTTCTTCTTCCACCCCCGGGACTGGGTCGACCACCCGTTCTTCGAGACCGAGCACGAGAACGACGGTGAGGGCGTCCTGCTGGCGATCCAGAAGGACGGCTCCACGTACGGGGTGCTGCGCTCCGCGGTCACCGTGGCGCACACGAGCTTCTACTCGTACACGCCCAGCGGCAGCACCTGGACCACCGGCCGCGAAACGGTCGACGGCACGCTGCAGATGCAGTCGTCACCGCACGATTCGTTCCAGCACCCCGTCACCGCGCAGGAGGTCCAGGGTCACGGCCTCAAGGCGTACCCGCAGTACGCCATCAACGGCGACGGACTCGTCTACTACCCGGCGGCCGAGGGCGAGACGCCGAGCAGCACCAACGACCGCGACGTCCGCTACGAGCTGATCGACATCTTCGCGGCGGGCGGCCTGTGGGCCCAGCGGGACAACACCAACCTGTACGCCAACCTGGGCACCTTCGCCGGTGACACCTCGGGAGGCTGCGGCGTGGGCACGTACTCCTGTGGCACCAACTCGGCCAACGCGCCGTGGGGCTGGGACGACGGCGACGACCTGCCGGGTCGCGGGGAGATCGCCACGGACCCGGCGAAGCTGTCCGCCGAGTACTTCACTGTGCCGGGGGAGCTGGCGCGGGCTTACGCGTACAACCCGTACACGGCGGAGAAGGCCGACCTGCGCGAGGCCGCGCGGACCGCGCCGACCGTCACGGACTGACGGCGCAGCCGGCGGCCGGGGTTTCCCTCGGCCGCCGGCTTGCAGTGCGCTGAAGGTCGACATGGCATAGAAATTGATGCATGGATGCGACGGAGATCGCGCGCGCGTGGTTCGCCATGTGCCGCACGGGGGACGAACAACGGCTGACCGACCTGGTCACCGAAGACTTCGTGGCGCACGGACCGGGCGGCAGCGGCGACCTGGCCGCCTTCACGACATGGCTGCGCTGGTATCCGGCGGCTTTCGTGGATCAGGAACCGGTGCTGGAGGACGTGATCGTCAGCGGGGACAGGCTGGTCGTGCGGTACACGATCCGGTCGACGTACCGGGGTGGGTATCTGGATCTGCCGCCGGACGACCAGCGGGTGCGGGAGACCGGGATCATCATCTTCCGGCTGGCCGGGGGCAAGGTGGCCGAGAGCTGGTTCGAGGGCAACGACCTCGAGGTGGCGCAGCAGATCGGCGGCCGGATCACCCCGGCCTGAGCCGGGGCTTTCGTCCGCCGCGCCTGGCCCCGCC
>NZ_JBEZGQ010000701.1:0-4558 GCF_040650095.1 Actinoplanes sp. NPDC048791
TCGTGCTCTACATGAGGGTGATCCGTGTGGCCGGCGCGAGCACGTCGGCGTCGGTGACCTACCTGATGCCGGTGGTGGCGACGGTGGTCGGCGTGCTGATCCTGGGCGAGCACCTGATCTGGAACCAGCCGCTGGGCGCGCTGATCGTGCTGACGGGCGTGGCGATCTCCCAGGGGGTGCTGTCCCGCCGCCGCGGTGCCCGGCCGCCGGACGACCCGGTGGCCGCGAGTCCCGGCCCGGCGGCGGCCGCGCCCTGACCGGGCCTCAGGCCTGCCCGAGGATGGCGGCGCGGGTGGGGCGCCGGTCGAGCTCCATGAAGCGGTCGGCGCCCTCCAGCCCGGTGAAGCCGGCCCGCCGGTAGACCTCGTGGGCGTCCTTGGTGGCGAGCATGAGGCGGAGGACACCCCGGTCGGTGAGGTCCTCGACGATGCTGTCGACCAGCCACCCGCCGAGCCCCCGGCCGCGGTGCCCGGCGGCCACGAAGACATCGCAGATCCACGCGAAGGTCGCCCCGTCGGTGACGATCCGGGCGAAGGCCACCTGCTCACTGCCGTGAAAGACCGAGTACGGCAACGACCCCTCGATCGACCGCGCCACCACGTCGTAGTCCCGGCCGGCAGCCCAGTAGGACTCATCGCACAACCACCGGTGCACCAGCCCGACATCAACGCGCGCGGCGTCGGTGCTCAGCACGTAGTCGTCCCGCCGGCGATCCCCCATCAAAGCCTCCCCCATTCAGCCCGTTACAGCCTGCCAGACGCGCGGCAGTGCGGTGAGGTACGGGGTGCCACCCCGCGGCCTGCCTATGCTGGCCACCGATCGACGCCACGCGGCAGGAGATGCATTGGACAGTTTTGACATCGGCCGGATCACCGACGCGGATTTCGAGGCTCTCTGTCGTGACTTGCTCGGACAGGTGCTGGGCGTCCGATTCGAGCTGTTCGCGCCCGGCCGGGACGGTGGAATGGACCTCCGGTACGTCATGCCGTCCGGCGAGACCTGGATCGTCCAGTGCAAACACTGGGCTCGCAGCGGGCGCGCCGCCCTGGTGGTGCACATGGCCAAGAAGGAAAAGCCCAAGGTCGACTCGCTGAAGCCGGACCGCTATCTGCTCGCCACCTCCGCGGATCTGAATCCGGAAGCCAAGAAGCGCCTGTTCGCCGACCTGACGCCGTGGGTGAAGGACACGGGCGACCTGTGGGGGCTGCGCGAGATCGAGGAGGGGCTGCGGGCGAATGACGAGATAGTGCAGCGGCACATCAGGCTGTGGCTCAACAGCACCGCTGTCCTCCAGGCGGTGCTGACAAACGGCATCCGTACGCGCTCCCAGATGCTCTCGGTCGACACCGAGACGACGTTGCGCACCTACGTTCCGGTCCCCGCGTTCAGTCGTTGTCTCGAGCTGCTCGAAGATCGGCACGCGTGCCTCATCGTCGGCGCTCCGGGGGCCGGGAAGACCACGTTGGCGCAGGTCCTGGCGGCCGCTCACGTGGCCAAGGGCTTCGACCTGGTGGAGATCTCGGAGGATGTCGAAGAGGCGTTCTCGGCCTGGCGCGACGATCACCACCAGGTCTTCTACTACGACGACTTTCTCGGCCAGACGGCGCTCGAGGACAAGTTGCGCAAGAACGAGGACGGCCGACTGCTGAGGCTGCTGGAGCACGTGGCGAGAAACCCCAGGAAGCGGCTCATCCTGACCACCCGGGAATATGTGCTGGCTCAGGCCAGGCAACGCTACGAACGCTTGGGCCGCACCGATTTCGACCCTCTGACCCGCGTCGTCAACGTCGCTGAATACCAGCTGGACACCCGGGCCCAGATCCTCTACAACCACGTCTATTTCGCCGATCTGACCGCCGCGCAGAAGGTGTCTTTCTCTGAACCCGGCACCTATCTGCCGATCGTGGAGCACCGGAATTTCAATCCGCGGCTGATCGCCCTCACGCTGAGTCTCACGAAGGCCGATACCGACCCGGGTGAGGTCGCCGCGAACGTGCTGCGATCGCTCGACGATCCCAGTGACCTCTGGCGGCACCTCGTCGAGAACCAGCTCACCGCGCATCAGGTTGCGCTTCTGGAGTCGGCCTACTCGCTCGGCCCGGCAAACATCGATCCGCTGCGGCGCGCCTGGCGCTCGCTGACCGAAGTCCGCCGGACGCCCGCCTCCGAAGATGACTTCCGCAAGGCCCTGCAGATCCTCGACGGCACACTGCTCACCATCTTCGACTATGAGAACACGGTGCGGATCGTGGTCGGGAATCCCTCGGTGCAGGACTTCATGAAGGACTTCTACAGGCGACGCCCCGACGCCTTGCTGACGTTGCTCGAAAGCGTTGTGTCATTCGAGCAACTCCACAGACTGTGGCCCCGGTTGCGATATGCGGACCCGCCGGCTCAGCGGAATGTGGTCAAACAGAAGGTTCTCGGCCTGCTCCGTGCCGACTCGCTCGCCGGATCCCTGCCGAGTATCTTGCCGAGTCGGTTCATGACCGGCCTCCTGATCGGCCGTGTCTACGACGACCATGAGTTCTGCGACGAGTTGCTCGCCGACCTCGCGGACTGCGCGGGGGACCTGGTCAGCGATTGTGCCGACCTCTACCTCATCGCCGAGTTCGTCCAGTATCTCCGCGAGCTGGCCGATGAGGACGTGGACGTCGACCACATCCTTGAGGTCATCGACGACGAGGCGCGTTATCGCCTCTGGGGAAGCATCGACGACTGGGACTCGGCCCGCGAAGCCGTGGACATCGCCGAGGAATTGGGCCTGCACCTCGGATCGCGGCTCGAGGAACACATCCAGGCGACCCTGGTCTCGGGTGCCCTCGATCTTGTCAGACAGTGGCAGGACGGCGACGGATCGGTAGCGCGGCGCGACGATCTGGAGGAGATCCTGGACACCGTGCGGACCGCTGGGGTGAGCGGCACTCCCACCCCGAGCGACGAAGATGACGACCACGCAGACCCGGTGCGCGAGTTGCACAACCTGATCTCACTCGCGGAAGTTCACCCGCACATGGGCTCGGTCGCGGCGCGCCAACCCGCCTGGTCGGTGAACAAGGGCGACCTCGCCCGTTTGTTCGGCCGATTCGCCAGCCACGCCTGACCGGCGGCGGTCAGCTGACCTCGCGCAGCTTGCCGGTCTCGACCTCGTAGACGAAGCCGCGTACCGAGTCCTTCACCGGGATGAACGGGTCGGCCTCGATGCGCCGCAGTGACTGCCGCACGTCGGCGTCCAGGTCGCTGAACGCCTCCGCCGACCAGGCCGGCTTGATGCCGATCTCGTCCTGGATGCTCGCCTTGAAGCCGTCGTCGGTGAACGTCAGCATCCCGCAGTCGGTGTGGTGGATCAGGATGATCTCCCGGGTGCCGAGCAGGCGCTGGCTGATCGCGAGGCTGCGCAGCTGGTCGGCGGTGATGACCCCGCCGGCGTTGCGGATCACGTGCGCGTCGCCCTCGGCCAGGCCGAGCAGGCCGTACGGGTTGAGCCGCGCGTCCATGCAGGCGACGACGGCGACGTGCCTGGCGGGCGGCAGCGGCAGCTCGCCCTTGTCGAAGCTCGCGGCGTAACGCTCGGCGTTGGCGAGCAGCTCGTCGGTGACGCTCATGGCTCAACTCCTGTGTTCGGGGAGTGCATCTTATCCCTGCATCACCGATAGGAGATAGGGTCAGGCCGGGCGGGCGTCGTAGGCGGCGCGGGCGCTGTGCACCTCGGCGATGTGGGTCTCGGCCCAGCTCTTGATGGCCCGCTGCAACGGCAGCAGCTCGTGGCCGAGAGCGGTCAGCTCGTACGACACCTGCACCGGGACCGCCGCGGTGACGCTGCGGGCCACCAGGCCGTCGCGTTCCAGCTTGCGCAGCGTCTGGGTGAGCATCTTCTGGCTGGCCCCGGCCACCTCGCGGGACAGTTCGGCGTACCGCAGCGGTCCGTCCGCCAGCGCGGCCACCACCAAGGTCAGCCATTTGTCGCTCAGCGTGCCCAGCAGGTCGTGGCCGGGGCACTCGGCGAGGTTGGCGTTGTAGGCGCGCTGCGCCTCGTCCCGGCGCTCTGCGGCGGACCTCGTGACCATCGCGGCGGGCTCCTCCCGGTACGGTACGCACTCCCGGGTGCGTCCTTACCGCCCGACGATATCGCCCCTAGCGTCGTCACCATGAGAGCCGTGATCGTGCGCCGCTTCGGCGGCCCCGAAGTCCTGGAAGTGGCCGACCTCCCCGAGCCCCGGCCCGGCCCGGGCCAGGTCCGGATCCGCGTCGCCGCGGCGGCCGTGAACCGCATCGACCTGTCCACCCGCAGCGGCGCCATGACGCAGGCGGGCCTGCTGCCGCCGGCTGACGAGGTCAAGCTGGGCTGGGACGTCGCGGGCGTGATCGACGAGGTCGGTCCGGGGGTACGCCGCCGCGCGCCGGGCGACACCGTCATCGGCCTGCGTGACGTCCTGTCGGCCGGCGGTGCGCAGGCCGAGTGGGTGGTGCTGGACGAGCTCGCGACCGCCCCGGCGCCCCGCTCTGATCGGCGGAAAACGGCCCCGTGATTCGGGGCTCAGGTGAACGTATGCAAACA